>JAZNNK010000041.1:0-9799 GCA_045580205.1 Faecousia sp. | reverse complement strand
TTTTGCGGCCTTCTCCCGTTCAGCAAGGATCACTTGTTCAGGCGCACGTGAAATAAAGTTTTCGTTAGACAGTTTTCCTTCGAACATCGCATAGTTTTTCTTTGCCTTTTCAAGCTCTCTTTCAATGCGTTCAATTTCCTTAGTTACATCAACCAGCTGACCCATCGGAATATACAGTTTGGCATGCTGTGTTGTACAACACACCATCTTATCGATCTGGTCCGGCTCAGCATCAACCAGAACAACCTGATCGGCATATGCAAGGCGCTGAATGTAGCCTTCACCCTCTTCAAAGATCTTACGGTTACCTGTTTGCACATACAAAGTAGCTTTTTTTGAAGGCGGGACATTCATATCTGCCCGACGGTTCCGAATGGCGCGGATCGCATTCATGATCGCTTCCATTTCTTCCTCCTGGGCAGGGAAATTCAGCTCGTCTTTATATTCCGGCCACTTTGCAACGATCAGCGCATCACCGTCATGCGGAAGGTTCTGCCAGATCTTTTCCGTAATAAACGGCATAAACGGATGCAACAGACGCAATGTCTGATCAAGCACATAAACAAGCACCTGCAAAGCAGACTTTTTCTGAACAGTATTTTCACTGTAAAGACGAACCTTTGTCAGCTCAATGTACCAGTCGCAGTAGCTGTCCCACAGAAAATCATATACTTTTTGGACCGCAACGCCCAGTTCATACTTTTCTAAATTTTCGGTTACAGACTGAATCAGATCGTTCAATTTAGAAAGGATCCATTTGTCATCGATCGTCAGGTTTTCATTTGCCGGAAGCGCATTAACAGTATCATCATCAAGATTCATCAGAACATAACGGCTTGCGTTCCACAATTTATTGGCAAAATTGCGCATTGCCTCACAGCGTTCCACGTAGAAACGCATATCATTTCCCGGTGAATTTCCAGTAACCATGTTCATGCGGAGCGCATCACAGCCGTACTGATCGATCATTTCAAGCGGATCAATACCATTGCCAAGCGATTTAGACATCTTCCGACCCTTATCATCACGAACCAGTCCATGAATCAAAACCGTATGGAAAGGTGTCTTTCCGGTATGCTCACAACCGGAGAATATCATTCTTGCAACCCAGAAGAAGATGATATCATATCCGGTAACCAACACATCGGTCGGATAGAAATAATTGTAATCTTCCGTTTCTTCCGGCCAGCCAAGTGTTTCAAACGGCCATAAAGCAGATGAAAACCACGTATCCAAAACATCGGGATCGCGAACAACGTGCTGGCTCTTACAATGCTCACAGCAGGAAACATCCTCTCTGGAAACAGTTATGTGGCCGCATTCTTCACATGTCCATGCAGGAATCTGATGTCCCCACCACAGCTGGCGGGAAATACACCAGTCGCGAACATTTTCCATCCAATTCAGATAGGTCTTGCTAAAACGATCGGGAACAAATTTTGTCTCCCCCTCTTTCACAACGCGGATTGCCTGCTCTGCAAGGGGCTTCATTTTTACAAACCACTGTGCGGAAATAATCGGCTCCACATCGTTATGACAGCGGTAACATGTTCCGACATTATGCGCATGATCTTCAATGCGAACCAAATATCCCTGTTCCTGCAGGTCCGCTACGATCTGCTTACGCGCTTCATATCGGTCAAGCCCCTCATATTTGCCGCCAAGTGAATTGATAACGCCATTATCATCCAAAACTCGAATGACCTCTAAGTTATGACGAAGGCCAACCTCAAAGTCGTTAGGATCATGTGCAGGTGTCATTTTGACACAACCTGTACCAAATTCCATCTGTGCATAATCATCTGCAACAACAGGAATCTGCTTATTGACAAGAGGAAGAATAACATTTTTCCCGACAATGTGTGTATACCGCGTATCATTGGGATTGACACATACACCTGTATCGCCAAGCATCGTCTCGGGACGAGTTGTTGCAACAACAACATCACCCGAACCGTCTGCAAGAGGATAACGGATATGCCAAAGATGTCCGGGCTTATCAACATACTCGACCTCTGCATCCGAAAGTGCGGTTACGCAATGAGGACACCAGTTAATAATACGACTTCCCTTATAAATCAATCCCTTTTCATACAGAGATACGAAAACCTCACGAACAGCCTTTGAGCATCCTTCATCCATCGTAAATCTTGCCCGAGACCAATCACACGATGCGCCGAGCGTCTTTTGCTGCTGTACGATGCGATCACCGTATTTCTTTTTCCAGTCCCACACACGCTCAAGAAACTTCTCACGTCCGAGATCATAACGAGTAAGTCCTTCCTTACGAAGCTCCTCTTCGACTTTGATCTGTGTGGCGATTCCTGCATGGTCCACACCCGGTATCCAAAGCGTATTATATCCCTGCATTCTCTTAAAACGAATCAATGTATCCTGCAGAGTAGCATCCATAGCATGTCCCATGTGAAGCTGACCGGTAACATTAGGTGGAGGCATGACAATCGTAAACGGTTTTGCAGACTTATCCTGCTGCGGGCGGAAATACCCATTATCCTCCCACATTTGATAAATCTGATTTTCGACCTGTTTCGGCTCATATACCTTAGGCAAATCAAAAGCCATAATTCTTGCTCCTTTTCATAAAAAATGCCCCGAGCATAAAGCTCAGGGCGGAAATAAATCCGTGGTACCACCTGAATTCCCAAATCAACTGGGCACTCATTCGCTGTAACGGGCTACCCGGGTCATCCTACTTCGTTCAAACAACCAGCTCCGGAGCGACAATTTATATAAGATCATACGTGCTCCCACCAAACACACGCTCTCTAAAATGATCTGAGAATATAAAACCTCTCCATCAATGCAATTAACTTTAATAAAAATAGCACATTTCAAAATACATGTCAACCTGATTATAACAAAAATCCATACTTTCTTGACTGAACTGAAATTTTGACATATAATAAATTGAAGAAATTGATTGTGAGTTGATTCCCATGAAATTATCGCTTATTGTGCCATGTTATAACGAAGCAGAAAATGTTACCTTATTTCAAAACGCAGTTATTGATGTTTTTTCTGCAACTGAATATGATTTTGAGATCATTTACATTGATGACGGAAGCACAGATACAACACTTGCAGAACTTCACGAGCTTCACAAGGAACAAAAATGTCCTGTGAAAGTCATCAGTTTTTCAAGAAACTTTGGCAAAGAAGCCGGCATATACGCTGGTATGGAGCATGCTTGCGGCGAATATATTACCCTGATCGATGCAGATCTGCAGCAACGTCCCGAAACTGTCCTTGAAATGGTAAAGATCCTCGATGAAAAACCGGAATACGATGTCGTTGCCGCATATCAGGACAGACGAAACGAAAGCAAAGTTCTTTCGTTTTTTAAACGTCGTTTTTACTCTACTATTAACCGGCTTTCCAACATCCACTTAAAATCCGACGCAAGCGACTTCCGCACTTTCAGGCGCAAGGTGATTAGCAGCATTCTTGAACTTGCTGAATACCACCGCTTTTCAAAGGGCATTTATGCATGGGTAGGTTATAATACATGCTTTATCCCCTACACCGCATGCAAGCGCAAAATCGGTAAAACAAAATGGAATTTCGGAAAACTTATTAATTATGCCTTTGACGGCATTATTGGCTATTCCACTACACCGCTGCGCATTGCTACCTTTTTGGGCAGTATTACCGCCGTTGCAGCCTTAATATATCTGGTTGTTGTAGTATTGCAGAAATTGTTTAACGGTATAGATATCCCCGGTTATGCAACGATCATCGTGCTGATCCTTTTCTTAGGAAGTATGCAGCTGTTCTGCATTGGTATTATCGGCGAATACGTCGGCAGAACATTTGAACAAAGCAAACAAAGACCAATCTATATAGCAAAAGAAGTTTTAGATTATAAGGAAAAAACCGGGCTTTGATGCGTCAAAGCCCGGCTAAATTTTAGCGATTTCTTCTTCGTTCCTTACGGCCTTTATGGCTACGAAACTTTAAAGCAAAATATCGGATCCTTTGTTGATATTTCCAAATAGCAAAAGCAACGGCACATATAATCAGAATGATAAAGACTGTCAAAAGAACCGTTCCTGCACCAATACCGTTATTTGAACCATCATAAAACTGAAGCGGTGCTGCAAGAGTAACCGCGTTCATAGCATACAAATCTGCCTGTGCAATACATATATCCCTATACCATACCTGAACAGAAGAAAGCTTATCCCCTCTTTTAACAGGTGCGGATACCTCCCCTGCATCAAGGTACCGGTACGTTAGCTGACTGGACGAAATATTAATCGGCAAAACAGTTGCTGCGGAAATTTCCGGACATAGCGTAACATAATCATTTCCGTTTATAACGGATATTTGTCTGATCGACTGATCTTTGACTAAAATTTGTGAATATTGATACCCATCAAAGCCATGATCAAGCAGTGATGATGTTTCTTTAAATCCGCCAAAACTACGGACAGTATATCCATCATCCTCATATACGGATTTTGATCCCATAATAATACTGATCAGCTGAAGACCATTTTCTTCGGCATAAACCGCAAGGCAACGACTTCCATCCTCTGTTACACCGGTTCTACCGCCAATCACGCGCGCATCAAAATAAATATCCATACCATCCGGCTTTGTCATCAGATAATTACCGGTCGTAAGCTTTCTTTCCGCATATTTATTTGTAGCAGGAACTGTATACTGCACGGTCGAAAAAAGCGTCTTAAATGATTCATTCTTGATCGCAACAGAAAGGATTTTTGCAATATCTCTTGCGGTCGTATACTGCTGCTCGTCATGCAGGCCGTGTACATTGGTGAAATTTGTATCACTACAACCAAGTTCTGCTGCATATTGATTCATAAGTTCAATAAACGCTCTTTGGCTACCGGAAATATAGTCCGCAATAACGGCTGCAGCATCGTTTGCGGAGTCGACCATCATGCAATAGAGAAGATCGATCAGGCTAATCTGTTCATCGGCTTGCAGAGAAGATGAAACAGCATCATCAGGAAGTGTAGATATAACGGATTCCTTAACTGTTACAATATCTGACAGATCACCCTGCTCGATGGCAATAAGAGCTGTCAGCATCTTAACAAGGCTTGCAGGATACATACGTACATCCGCATTCCATGCATACATCAAAGTATCGCTTTGAACTTCATACATAAACGCAGCATCTACATTTTTAACAAGCTGTCCTGAACCCAAAATTGCATGTTTAGCGGAAATTGTATGACTTCCTTCAAGAACTGAGAGATCTTCTCTTGCTGAAGCATCTGTCTGTGTCGTATCGGCAGCTGCACCGATAACACAATATGGCCCGGACAGAATAAAAATGCATATTAACAGATAAGTTAGTAATTTTTTTATCATATTTTACCTCAATATCGCTCAGCGGTATTGCCAAAACGATATTAAACATTTATAGTAGCACCATTATAACAACATTTTCTTATTCCGTCAATGCGGGAGGACCTTCATGAAGAAGATAAAAATTGAACCCATTTTATTCTCTCTATTAATTTTTGTGGCTTTTTTGTCCGGAATATTTATAGGTCGCGTTACTTATAAAAGATCCACAGTCGTCCCAAGAGACGATGCTGCAGAAAGTTCTTCTGATATTTTCTCTGATAATACCTATAGCACCGAAATATATATAAATGGAAAAATAAACATCAACGCTGCCAACATTGAAGACTTATCAATTTTACCCGGAATCGGCCAATCCATCGCGCAAAACATCGTAGATTACAGAAACGAGCACGGACCCTTCAAAAATATTGATGAACTAAAAAATATTTACGGGATCGGTAATGCAATTATAGATAATATCCATGATTACCTGACTGTTGGTAATTAATTTATATCTTTCTGAATACAAATGTATTTATGCTCCTGATCGATCACCATTACAGCGTCATCTAACATAGATATATACGGAAAAGGCTCATTATCAGAAACTGTAACGAGCCTATGCTTTTGCTTATTATGCTGATCAAACACACAAAAAGACAATTCTCCATCTCCTATGTGTCTAACAGGAATCATTGTCTCCATTCCAAAACCCTGTTCCATCGAAACACATACACCAAGATCCACCTTGTTATCTCCACAGGAGACAACTATCCGATGCAATCCTCCTTCTAACTGACAGATGCACCGGATCTTATAATACAGTCCCTTTTTCTCCACATGCGCTGTACCAACCGGCTTGTCATGAAAAAATATATTAAATATCTGTTTCGTAACAAAACACCTCCCTGCTGCAAATTTATGCAGCAGGGAGGTGTTTCATTCATGTAAGGCCACTATCATGCAAACCAAAGCTTACAGCGATTGCATCGTTCACCATTGACATTTGTCTTTCATCCAGTCGGCCCATGTGTTCGCGTAGACGCCTTTTATCAATCGTACGGATTTGTTCAAGCAAAATCACGGAGTCTTTGCTTAACCCAACGCTTCCGCCTGCAATATTGATATGCGTCGGCAATCTTGCTTTGCCGGTCTGACTGGTGATCGCTGCAGCAATAACCGTTGGAGAATGTTTATTTCCGGTATCGTTTTGTACGATCAAAACCGGTCTGGTTCCACCTTGCTCACTGCCAACGACCGGGGATAAATCAGCATAGAATATATCGCCTCTTTTTATCGTGTCGTCCATATACTTCACGCTCCGTGAGAAATCATTACCGACGCCACCGAAATAACTCGTATGTAACGCGGTTGATTCTATTGTCCCACGCACAGTGAAAAATTATACAGCAGCACCTTCAAATTATCCTATGCTACCAAACTGTAATAAGTTACAAAAACGCAAAATTTCTGACATCAACCGACAAAACACGTCTGCCCTGCCACAAAAATTCTGCTCTGACCGGATGGTCCATTTCGTCAAGCCATAAATCAAGCTTTAGGGTTTCTTCCTCATAGCTGTCATTTATAATAACCTTAAGATACTGACCGTCTTTTCCGCAGGAGGAAATATAACCACCATTTAACGAACGAATAAAATGCCAGGGTGCACTTACAGGTGATATCAAATCTTCTGCCAATATATCAAACGCAAGCGCTTTGCCGTCAAACGTAATTTCTCCCTTGCTTTCTGAAATGCTCCCGCTGATTCCGGAAATAGAATCCGGATCTGTAACAGTAAAATTCAACAGGCCGCCGTTTGTAGTTTTGCAGCTTAAGGTAAATGTATATATATCTTCGCCGTAATCTGCAGTAATAATTGCATCAAATGAACAGCCGTTACCCTTCGCTAATTTTTCCCGAAGTGCGAGCACTCTGTCCATCTCATTACTTTCCTGCGTACAGCCTGCTAAAGTGAAAAGCAAAAGTAAAACAGTCAACCAGCGCTTCATACGATCCCATCCTATTTTAATAATCGAGGAAGGACATTGAGCATATCTGTCGGAAGCATTCCGTATTGACCGAGTTGTTTTGCGCAAATATCACCCGCTGCACCGTGCAGCCATACTGCACACGACGCAGACTCCATAATTCCAACACCCTGTCCGATAAGTCCTGCAATCATACCGCAGAGCATATCGCCGCTTCCACCAACTGCCATCCCAGGGTTGCCTGTATGATTGATATAGCATACGCTGGCGTCCGTAATGACAGTTTCATATCCTTTCAGTACAACCGTTACGTCAAGCGCTTCTGCCAATCTTTCGGCATCCTCGATCCGATCACCGGTAAGTTTTCCGCCCAATCGCAAAAACTCTCCCTCGTGCGGTGTTACAACCGTTGGGCCTGTCCTTTCACGTAAGATCATTTTATGCTCTGCAATTACATTTATTCCATCAGCATCCAAAACAACCGGTCCCTGGAATGTCTGTAAAATATATTGAACAATCGACGATACGCCTGAAGATCTGCCTATCCCCGGGCCAATCAGGATCGCATCCACTTTTTCTATCAAAGAAGAAATCTGCGTAACCGCATCTTCTGACAACATTCCGTTTTTATCAGGCAGTGGAACGATAATCGGCTCTGTTAATTTCATTGCTTCAATTGCATAAATACTCTCCGGCACACCAAGATATACCAACCCTGCCCCGCTGCGTAATGCGCCCATTGCAGCTAAATATGCCGCGCCGGTATAACCTTTACTGCCGCAGATTAGCAGAATTTTTCCATAATCACCTTTATGAGATTCATTCTTTCTGTCGGGCAGAATATTCAACACATCTTCATGTGTCAACGCCTTTATATCCATTTCAATTCTCCAAAGTTTTTCTTTTATGATATCATCGGCAAATTTCTACGTCAAGAAATACATCTGCAAATGATACTTGCTTTTTCTTAGTAAATATGTTAGCATATTATTATATTTTAATAGCAATGATTGGGTTGTCTTATACTGGCAACACGCTTACAGAGAGAGCGGAATGGTGGGAACCGCTCGCGTGCAGTATTTGGCCTTCACCCAGGAGCTGCGACCTGAACAAACAGTAGGGTTTGCCGGCTGATCCCGTTAACGATCTAAAGTGTTTTTTGCACTGAAAGCTGCGTCATATGACGAATTGCGGGTGGTACCGCGGAGGAAAGTCCTTCGTCCCGATTTGGGATAAGGACTATTTTTATTTCCCGCATGAAAGGAGAAAAAGTATGAAAGAGCAATTAGAGAAAATTAAATTGCAAGCAATTGAGGACCTCAATAAAGCAGATTCTCCTGCCGCACTGGAGGAACTGCGCGTCCGTCTGTTAGGAAAAAAAGGCGAACTGACTGCTGTACTGAAACAAATGGGTGGCCTTTCTGCTGAGGAGCGTCCAATAATGGGTCAGATTGCCAATTCTGTTCGTGCCACAATTGAAGCAAAGCTTGAAGAACGTAAATCTGCCATCAACGCCGCTGTTCTGGAACAGAAGCTGGCATCCGAAAAGATCGATGTAACCATTCCCGGAACGCCCAGTTCTATCGGCCATGAGCATCCGATGAATAAAGTTCTGCAAGAGATTAAGGATCTGTTTGTAGGGATGGGCTACCAAATTGTTGATGGACCGGAAATAGAGCTTGCTGACTATAACTTTACCCGATTGAATATTGAAGAAGGACATCCTTCCCGGGACAGATCTGATACCTTCTATTTTACAGACGATGATAGTGTCCTTCTCCGTACGCAGACAAGTCCTATGCAGATCCGCGTTATGGAAAACACAAAACCGCCTATCTGTATACTGGCACCCGGCAGAGTCTACCGAAAAGACGAAGCGGATGCTACGCATTCCCCTATGTTCCACCAGATCGAAGGTCTTGTCACTGATGAAAAAATCACTATGGGCGACTTAAAGGGTGCGCTTATAACACTGATGAAACGCCTTTACGGCGATGATGCCGTCATGCGCTTCCGTCCCCACCACTTCCCCTTTACCGAACCAAGCTGTGAAATGGATATGCAGTGTCATAAGTGTCATGGTGCCGGTGAAGTCGATTCTCATGTCTGCTCAACCTGTCATGGTGAAGGCTGGATTGAGCTGCTTGGCGCCGGCATGGTTCACCCGAAGGTTTTGGAGGGCTGCGGCATTGATCCCGAAAAGTACTCCGGCTTTGCCTTTGGTATGGGCCTTGAGCGCATGGCAATGCGTCGCACAAGGATCAACGATCTTCGTTTGATCTTTGAAAATGATATCCGCTTTTTAAATCAGTTCTGAGGAGGTGCACAGATGAAACTCAACAGAAAATGGATCAACGAAGAATTTGTTGACCTGTCTCATATCACCGATAAGGAATTTGTGGAGAAATTAACAATTTTCGGACAAAAGGTCGAAACATATGAACGACTCGACGCGGAAATAAAAA
>JAZNNK010000040.1:0-6894 GCA_045580205.1 Faecousia sp. | reverse complement strand
CTCGCTGTTTCCTCAGCTGATCGCAGGTCCGATCGTGCGCTATGTGGATGTGGCGCGTGAATTGGAGCGCCGCACGCACAGCCGCTATCAGTTTGCGCTGGGCATGCGCCGCTTTATCGTAGGTCTTGCAAAGAAGATTTTGCTTGCTAATCAGTTTGGACTGTTAACGGAAATTTTCCGCCAGTCTGCAGACAGATCTGTGCTTATGTATTGGTTGTATGCAGTGGCGTTCATGCTGCATATTTACTTTGATTTTTCCGGTTACAGTGATATGGCGATCGGACTTGGCAGAATATTTGGCTTTCATTTTCCGGAAAATTTCCGCTATCCGTATTTGTCAGGATCTATTACGGAATTCTGGCGGCGGTGGCATATCAGCCTGGGAAGCTGGTTTCGGGACTATGTCTATATTCCGCTTGGCGGCAGCAGAGTCGGCCGCGCGCGCTGGGTTTTGAATATTTTGACCGTTTGGATGCTGACGGGTCTGTGGCACGGTGCTGCATGGAATTTTGTGCTGTGGGGACTGATGTATGCCGTTTTTCTGCTGTTGGAAAAATGTGTGCCTGTCATACAGAGACTGCCGGGTATTCTGCGGCATGGATATGTTCTGATGGTGGTCATGCTTGGTTTTGTGCTTTTTAACGCACAATCTCTGCAGCAGGCAGCGGGGGATATAGGCGGACTGTTCGGTTTTGCAGGTGTTCCTGCGGTTAATGCTGAGAGCCTTTATTATCTAAAAAGCTATTTTGTTTTATTTTGTCTGGGCTTTGTGGGCGCGACACCGCTTGTTCGTGATGCGGCGCGGAGGATTTCCAAAACGCGTTTCGGTACAGTGATAGAGCCTGCGGTGCTGATTTTACTGCTTGTTGTTTGCAGCGCTTATCTCATATACGGCTCATTTAATCCGTTTTTATATTTTCGTTTTTAAGGAGGTAGATTATGCGTCGTATGATTCAGACGGCAGGAATACTGATCTTTTTGGCTGTTTGGGGGACTTTGACGGCGGCGGCGTGGTTCGGGACTACCGGAGATGTGTCTATATCGGAGCGCCGGCCGCTTGCGCAGCTGCCCGCACTTCGCGTCGATACGCTTCTGTCAGGTGAATTTATGACTTCTTTTGAAGAATATGCACTCGACCAGTTTCCGCTGCGCGATAATTTCCGGAAAATAAAATCTTTGGTGCATTACTACCTTTTTCAGCAAAAGGACAGTAACGGTATTTATATTGCGCAGGGTCATGCGGCGGCGCTTGCGTATCCGCTTGACCGCGATGCTGTTGCGCATGCGCTTGACCGGTTCGAGAAAATTTATGCGCAGTATCTGCGCGATAGCGGCTCGGATGTCTATATGGCAATCGTGCCCGATAAGGGTTATTATCTGGCGCAGGAAAGCGGATATCCCAGTATGGATTATCATGCGCTTTTTGATATGGTTGCCGATGCGATGCCCTGGGCGGAGCATATCAATCTGACCGACCGCCTGCATGCAGAGGATTATTACTTTACCGATACACACTGGCGGCAGGAACGGTTGTTTCCTGTTGCACAGCGGATAGCGGAGGTAATGGGCGTGCAGTCTCCGCAGGTGGAGGATTTCGTCAGGACACCCGTACAGCGTCCGTTTTACGGTGTATACTATGGACAGGCAGCGCTTCCGATGGCATCGGAAACGATGTACCTTATGCAAAATGAAGCACTGTCAGCCTGTCGTGTTTTCTCCTACGAGAAGCAGTCGTACAGTGCTGTTTATGATATGGAAAGACTCGGGGGAAATGACCTGTATGAGATATATCTGTCGGGCGCGCAGGCGCTGCTTACAGTGGAAAATCCGAATGCCGGAACGGATCGCGAGCTGATCGTATTCCGCGATTCTTTTGCAAGTTCGCTTATACCGCTTCTTTCGGAGCAATACAGCAGGATCACACTTGTGGATATCCGTTATATCCGCGCTGACCGCCTTGCGCAGCATATAGATTTTCACGGACAGGATGTGCTGTTTCTTTACAGTACGCTCGTTCTCAATCACGGAACGTCTATCTTATAAAAAGTCCTCTGCCGATTGTTTGCGGCAGAGGAATTTTGTCAGTTGGTTAAATTCTGCATCCATGTTCCCCGGTGGATCATGTATGCGCCGATTGCACATCGGATAGCATCGGTAGCGTTGCACAGTGTGTAGATCAGGAGGATGGAAGCGCCGGTATACCGGCTGAGGAAGAAGGCTATGGGAACGCTCATCGCCCACACGGCGCCACTGTCAAAGATAAATGTGGTCAGCGTTTTTCCGCCTGCACGCATCGTGAAAAATACAGGAAAGATATATGCCTGCAGGGGCATCATTACGGAGGAGATGATGATCAGCTGCGTAGCGAGCAGCCGCACCTGTTCGTCGGTATTGTAAAGCTGCGGGAACAGGCCTGACAGAAGTGTTGTCAGCGCGCCAAAGATAACACCGGAGAAAACGCAAAGCGCAGTCATTTTCCGATAAGAACTCCGCAACTCCTGCTCGGGTCGGTCTGCGCCAAGCATCTGCCCGATGATAATACCGACGGTATTTCCTAAAGAGCGGAATACAACGGAAGACAGATTGTAGATCGTGGTTGCAATGCTCATAGCAGGAACGACTATCAGACCGCATACGGAGTAACACTGGTTTAAAAACGCCCAGCCAAGAGACCACGCGCACTCGTTGATCAGTACGGGAATACCTTTGAGAGAGATAGCCTTAAAGAGCCCTGCGGGAATATATAAGGACCGGTAAACACCTTTGATAAACGGGTTTTTATCGGCGTGCAAATGCGTCCAGAGTGCAACGATCAGAAGCTCTGCATATCGCGCGATCACAGTTGCGATCGCCGCGCCCGCAACACCGAGCGCAGGAAAACCGAAATGACCGAAGATCAGCACATAGTTGAGGATCAGGTTGATCATGGTCGCGGCAATACTGGCAAATAAGGGGATAGCAGGCTGACTGCATTCACGCAGGGTGCTGGCGTATACATTTGTCATCGCAAAGGGCAAAAGGCCCAGGAGCATAATGTTCAGATACTGCTGCCCGTAGTGCAGTGTATCTGCGGCAAGCGCGGGGTCGCCTTCGCCCTGAAGATACAGACGGATCAGATTGTTGCCGCTAAAATAAAAGATCGCCGCGCCAATAATTGTCAGCGCAAGACAGATCAGAATTTTAAAGCGGAATGAGTAGCGGATGCCCTCGTGGTTTTTTGACCCGAAGAATTGGGTCGTAAATATGCCGGCACCTGCTGCTGCGCCGAATATGCAAAGAGTGAAAATAAACAGCAGATTATTATTGACGATCGTTACGGCAGATATTTGCGCGTTGCTTAGCTGCCCTACCATAATATTATCCAGCAGGGAGACAAAATTCATGATGGCATTTTGCGTAATGATCGGCAGCGCGATCGTCAGCACATGCTTATAAAAGGCTTTGTCGCCGATATATCGATTTAACATAAGTCGTTCCTCCTGTGCAACGCAACATATCATACCCCAATCTGTTAAAAAGTGCAAGATAAAAATAAACACAGAGCTATGCGGTCTGCATAGCTCTGTGTTTTTAACAATCAGCATTTTTGCAAAAGGCGGATGTAGAATTCTACACAACGGCAGATCGTCTCCAGGCGGATCTTTTCGTTGTTTCCGTGAATCGATTTCCGTTCCTGACCGGTAAGGTCCATGCCGGAAAAACGGTATACATTCCGGCTCAGATCTCTGTAATGCCGCGAGTCGGAGCATTGCACCATCAGATATGGCGAAACGATACAGCCGGGCCACGTCTGTTCTACGGATGAGGCGACCTTTTCCCATGCTGCACAGCCGGTCTCGGAAACAGGACTCGGTTCGCAGCTTTCCAGAATATGGATCGAAACGTTCTTGTCGTTAACCGCTTTGTGCAGATGCTTGACCGCAGAGGCAACTGTGTCGGCAGGACTTAAACGCATATTACTGATGAGCTCTGCTCTTGTCGGGAGCACATTTCTTGCGTTGCTGCCCTGCATTTGCGTAAATGCCGTTGTCGTGCGGACAAGTGCATTGAGCTCGCCGCCGCTTGCGCGGCAGATCAGATCAAGGACCGGTGAAAATAACCAAAGATTTGCAAAGATCAGCCTGTACAGAAAACTCGAGTGTCGTCCTAAAGTATTAAACAGTTCCTGCGTTGGCTTTGTGATGCGCATAGGGAAGGGGCGGCGCAGAATGTTTTGACATGCCTTTGCAAGCGTTGTGATCGGTGTACGCACAGGAGGGGCAGATGCATGACCGCCGCCGGAGACGACCGAGTAGCTGACGTTGATCATGCCTTTTTCTGCGATACCGATCATACCGCAGGGCTTTTCGACACCGGGGAAAACATTTTCCACAACTGCGCCGCCTTCGTCGAGCACAAGCGCGGGTTGAATATTGTTTTCGGTAAAATATTTTACGATGTTTACAGCACCCTCGCCGTTGACCTCTTCTCCACCGGAGAATGCAAAATAAATATCATTTTCCGGCATAAAGCTTGCTTTGATCAGATGGTTTGCTGCAAACAGCGCGCCATTGAGCGTGGCTTTTGTATCAAGCGTTCCGCGCCCCCAGAGCACACCGTCTTCCACAATGCCTGAAAAAGGCGGCTTTTCCCATTGCTGCTCGTCAGCAGGAACGACATCGTAATGCGACATCATTACAGACGGTGCTGCAGAGGATCTGCCGGGCCAGCGCAAGAGCAGCGCGCGTCCGGGCATCGTTTGCAGCGTGCATACCCGAAAGACTTCCGGATACAGCTGTTTAAGCAGGTCGGTCAGTTTATTGAATTCCGCCTCATCCTCAATAGAAGGATCGTTATAGGAAACAGTTTTGCATTGAACAAGACGGGCAAGGGAATCAACAGCCGCCTTCTGATTAAAGGCGATATTTTCCCGCGCGACCGGCTTTGCGCGGCGCGGACGGAACATCAGCGCGCGGATCACCAATATGGCGACGAGTATGCCCAATGCGGATGCAATCATATAGCCGATCATAATACACCTCGTTTGTACAGGATACGCGCAGTAGCTATGGTGAAAAGAGCAGAGACAGGCACCATAATGCCAACTGTTCCGGCATTAAGGGCAGGAACAAAGATGAACAGAATCAGCATAAGAATAACAGGGGCAACGGCTATCTTCCAGCTTTTGTATATAAAAGCAACGCCCAACCCGCCGAACAGCGCCGGCAGGATTTGCTCAAAAGCAGGCTGCAGAACAGGCGCCTGCAGAATAGGTGTCAGCGGTGCAATCAGAATGACACCCAAAATAATGATCAGTGTCGTAACAATGCTGGAGGTGGCAATGGCAATGGTCGAAATGATCTCGCCCTCTTCGCTGTTGGCACTGACGCCGTTTTGCTCCAGCGCGTTAAGCGCGCAGGGTAGCTTCAGATTAGAGATGTTACCCGTAACGAAGCTTAAGTACGAGCCTCCCGCGCCTAACATCGGTACAAAGGTAACTGTTTCGATCGCGCCTACCACCCAGTACATAGGTGCGGTTGCGATTAGACCTAACAGAAGTGCGTTCCAGTCCGGGGCGGTATTAAATATGATGGCGACCGATACAGGAAATGCAAGCAGAAGGATCATGACGAAAATGTTCCAGATGCGACCGTCTCTGTGGACAGAGTCAATATAAGAATATGGTTTTTTCATGTGCTGCACCTCCTTAGCTGAGCCAGTTTGTAATAGGGATTGCGGCGGCCATGCCCAAAACCAAACTGATGGGCAGGGCATAGTCGTTAATCCATTTAAGCTTAGGCTTGCGCATCAGCAGGCCGCACAGGAGCATTATGAGCGCAGATACGGCCATGACACATACCGGGATCAGACCGGAGACAGCGGATACGGCGATTTCTTTTTCAAGCTCCACGCCGTTTTCTACTACTGTCTGTGTTATGTAGCGGGTGTCCGGGTCCCAAAGTCTGGATACATCAGAAAAGACGAAACCCAAAAAAGCAGCGATCATTCCAATAAACAGGGCGTTGGAGAAAATATCTGCCCATTTGGCATCGCGTTTTCCCAAGGATACCATGCCTTTTTGCAGCCGCTTGCCAATAAGTGGAACGAGCCAGATACCCAGCATAATGCTGATTGTCATGACGGTCAGCACATTGACATACTGCTGTGCTGTCAGCGCAATGTTAGAGCCAAGCGATTGGCCCATAGCGCTCAGCGCGTTGCTGGCAGCGACTGTTTCGTAGCTCATGGAGCCGACAACACTCAAACGGAGCCAGGGGAGGGGAAGACCCAGCTTTTTACTCAGCGTCATTACGCTGATCACGATAGCGACCGCCGGTGCGACAGTAAAGATGCCTGCCGAAATAATCGTTTTGCGGATTTTTTTCTGATTCATGCCGATTACCTTACTGCGGCGAAGCGCCTTTATCAGGAAGTAGACCGATTGCGCAAGCACAACTGCCACTAAGAGAGCGGCAATTATAAAAAGAATAGGATGATTAATATCAAATTGCAAGAAAAACACCCCCGTAAAGTTATAAAAATCATTATACCATACGACGAAATTCTACACAAGAAAAAAACGGACACAATAAAAACTTATGCATATTATACAATATCAGGCAAATAATGCCACGAGAATTTGGCGTATGCTTTGTTGACAATTATGAGAAACAATTTTATAATATCGATATAAACAAATCGATAATTAATATTCGATATAAAAAAGCCGAAAGGGTTGATGGTTTATGAATCATAAGTATGAAGCTATAAAAACGTCCGAGGAACAGACGCAGGCAGTGGCAAGATGCCGTGCCGCGCAGCAGGTGTATGCTTCTTATACACAGGAGCAGGTAGACAGGATCTTTCTGGCGGCTGCCTCTGCTGCCAATAAAGCAAGGATCTCGCTGGCACGCT
>JAZNNK010000039.1:0-2813 GCA_045580205.1 Faecousia sp. | reverse complement strand
CTTCAAACGGAAGACAAAGCTTAACATCTATGCCGGTATTGGATAAAATCTCCATAGCTGATCGAACATATTCAAAATCCTTGTCCCGATATGGATTGGGGGTCAAAATAATCTTTTTCATTGTGTTTACCCCTTTAAGGAATTATGGGCATTTGATACGATCGCTTCCGTATCCGGTCGTATACCCTCTTTATTCTCAAGTGTTAAATGCGCAAGAAATTCAATATTGCCTTCCGGCCCCTTGACAGGAGAAAACGTTAGACCCAAAACAGCAAATCCAATCTGTGTTGCCATCGCAACAAAATCATCGAGAACCTGTTTATGCGTCTGCGGTTCGCGTACAACACCCTTTTTTCCAACCTTTTCCCTGCCTGCTTCAAACTGAGGCTTGATCAGACACACCACCTGACCGGTCGGCTTTAAAAATGTTTTCACAACAGGAAGAACAATCTTCAGTGAAATAAAGCTTACATCGATTACGGAAAGATCAAGGGGCTCGCCGAGCTGTTCAGGTGTAACATAACGAATATTGGTACGTTCCATAACAACAACACGTGGATCAGAACGAATCTTCCAGTCCAATTGTCCGTAACCAACATCAATTGCAAACACCTTGCTCGCGCCTTTTTGTAGCAAACAATCTGTAAAGCCACCGGTCGACGCGCCTGAATCACTGCAAACGTATCCCTCAGGTACAATGCCAAAATCACGCAACGCCTTTTCAAGCTTTAATCCCCCGCGACTGACATAAGGACATGCTGCGCTGCGAACCTCAATTGAAATGCCCTCTTCAAAAAATGTTCCGGGCTTGTCCATCTTTTGACCGTTAACATATACCACACCACTCATAATGATTGCCTGTGCCTTTGTGCGTGTATCAGCATAACCATTATCTACAAGAAGTACATCAAGACGTTTTTTATTTTTCATCTTTTATGACCTCCTGTACAAATTTAGCAATAGATTCTGCATCCAACCCGGTGTGCCGGTAAAGAGATTCAATACTGCCGTGTGTAACAAAATGATCGCCTAAATTTATCTGATATGTGCGACAATCTTGCATTGCATATACTATACCGGACACAAGTGCATCCCCGATACCGCAACCACTGCATGTCTCCTCAACGATAACAACTCGCTTAGATGCAGAAATATTAGGCACGATCTGTTCTATAGGTAACGGTGAAATGGTCATAAGACGAAGAACAGTTGCATTAATACCCAGCTGCGACAAACGCTCAGCTGCATCCATGACATTGTCAAGGATCGTTCCATATGCAATAATAGTAACATCATCGCCGCTATTATGTTTATTTACAGCAATCGTACCATCTTTCCATGCAGAATCGGAATACTTACGATCACCGCCTCGCGGATATCGAATTGCTACCGGTCCGTCATATGACTTTACCGCCCATCTGAGCATATCGCGCAACTCTGCACAGCTTGCAGGAGACAGGATCATCATACCGGGCGCGTGGCGAAGAAATCCCACATCAAATACACCGTGATGCGTCTCGCCGTCCTCGCCGACAAGTCCAGCCCGGTCAATTGCAAAGACAACATGGAGTCCTTGCATTGCAATATCTTGCAGAATCATATCATAGGAGCGCTGTAGGAAGGTAGAATAAATCGCAACAACAGGGATCATCCCCTGCTTCGACAAGCCACCTGCCATTGATACGGCATGCTCTTCTGCTATACCAACATCAAAGAGTCGCTCCGGACACTTTTCTTTAAAAGTAAGCAGACCCGTGCCTCCCGGCATTGCTGCCGTAATCGCGCAGAGTTTTGCTTCCTCCTGTGCAAGTGAAAGCATTGTCTTTCCGAAGATATCTGAAAAAGTTTCACTGCTTTTACTGTTAACATCACCGGACACAGGATCAAATTTAGATATTCCGTGAAAACGGGATGGATCCTGTTCCGCAGGAGCATATCCATGCCCCTTATGTGTAAGGATATGAATCAGCACAGGACGATCCATTTCTTTTGCGTTTTGCAATAACGAAATGAGATATTCCGTGTCATGTCCGTCAACAGGCCCTAAATAGGCAAGACCCATGCTTTCAAATATAGTTGTAGGAATCAGCATACGGCGCAGTCTGTTCTTAACACCACGTGTTAAACGCAGAATTAATGTTCCACCGGGAATTTTAGGCAGAAGCTTCCTGTATTTCTCCTTCATGCCTAAGTATTTTTCCTTCGTGCGTAATCGGGACAAATGCAGTGCCATTCCACCTACGTTATGATCAATCGACATTTCATTGTCATTAAGAATAATGATCATCGGCTCGTTGCTGACAGCAGCATCATTCAAACCCTCATATGCCATGCCGCCCGTAGCGGCACCATCTCCAATTACAGTAATAACATGGTAATCCTGTTTAGACAATGTTCTTGCACGTGCCATACCAAGTGCAATAGAAACAGAACTGGAAGCATGGCCTGCCACAAAAGCATCCGCCTGGCTTTCCGACGGTTTTGGAAAACCGGCAAGGCCACCGAACTGACGCAAAGAATCAAAGTCCGCCTGGCGTCCGGTCAGCATCTTATGAACGTAAGACTGATGACCAACATCAAACACCAAACGGTCCTTTGAAGTATCAAAAACGGTTTCAATAGCAACCGTCAACTCAACCACACCTAAATTTGAAGCCAAATGTCCGCCTGTTTTGCTGATTTTTGTTATGAGAAAATCACGGATTTCAGCACACAGTTGTATTCGTTGTTTTTCATTCAGACAGGCAAGGTCCCCATGCCCATCAATATTCTCTAATATACTCACGGAAACACACCTAACTATCTGATTTCTT
>JAZNNK010000038.1:0-3492 GCA_045580205.1 Faecousia sp. | reverse complement strand
GGCGCTTGATAACACCCTGGTAGCCGTGGCCCTTGGAAATACCGGTGACATCGATCCAGTCGCCGGCAGCGAAGACATCAGCCTTGACAACGTCGCCGACGTTCATCTCAGCAGCCTTCTCCAGCTTGAACTCCTTCAGGTGCTTCTTTGCCTCAACGCCAGCCTTCTTCAGATGGCCAGCCTCAGGCTTGGTCAGCTTGGACTCCTTGATGTCCTCAAAGCCAAGCTGGACGGCGGTGTAGCCGTCGGTCTCAACGGTCTTCTTCTGAGTAACGACACAGGGGCCTGCTTCCACAACGGTAACAGGAATCACCTTGCCGCTCTCATCGAAGATCTGGGTCATGCCCACTTTTTTGCCGATGATTGCTTTTTTCATCTTGGTTTTACTCCTTTTATTAGGTTATTGGTTGACTTCAGGCATTGGGTCCTGATGCCAACATGACCCGTCCGCCCGGTGCTAAAACAGTGCGGGCAGCGGTGAATCCCTATATATAATGTATAGGAATTACAGCTTTATCTCTATCTCAACGCCAGCGGGAAGATCTAAGCTCATCAGAGCCTCGACAGTCTTCTGGTTGGGGTTGAGGATATCGATCAGTCTCTTATGGGTTCTGCGCTCAAACTGCTCACGGCTGTCCTTATACTTATGAACAGCGCGAAGGATTGTAACGACTTCCTTCTTTGTGGGCAGGGGAATGGGACCGGATACAGAAGCTCCGTTGCGCTTTGCGGTCTCAACGATCTTTGCCGCGCTGGAGTCGATCAACTGGTGATCGTAAGCCTTCAGCCGAATGCGGATCATTTCCTGGTTTGCCATGATTTTGTTTCCTCCTTGATAAAACGTACTCAGTTTTCGTGGTGCCTGGGTACGGTCGAACTTCTCTGTCCCCGTTGCCGTGCGTATCATTCCGAGGCAAGAAAAATGGCCGACGCAAAGCCGACCCTTTCTTCTGTCGCAGCGATATACGCGAACGCAAACAGAAGCAGTTCAGCCGCCCGATGACCGGACATACTCCGCAGAAGTTACCGCTTTTTAAAGCGCAATCTCCTGCATCATCGCAGTGCACGTGCAGAATACGCCTACACGCGCTCGATTATCATATCACTGCGCAAAATGTTTGTCAAGAAGTTTTTTAGGAAAAATCACAAAAATTTCTAAATAATTTCAGTTAATACAGAGAATTTCTATACGTCTTGCTCCTGCACAAAAAAAGCAAAACACGGAGGCCAATACATCCGTGTTTTGCCATTATATTATAATAAGGTATATTTATCCCTTAAAACGCGGCTCGCAGGTCAAATTAACACCTAAACGCTTAAAGGTCTTAACATCGACCGGTGAGAGAATCACAGACGAGTGGACCTCGCAGCCGCGCAGTCTGCTCAGCTGCTCCATCGCCTTCTCCGCAGCAGGGTCCGTAGCCGCACAGATGGATAATGCAATCAGCACCTCATCGGTATGCAAGCGGGGATTACGGTTGCCGAGGTGATCGACCTTCAAATGCTGGATCGGATCAATAACCTTAGGTGAGATCAGATGAATACTGTCATCAATCCCGGCCAGATCCTTCAGCGCATTGAGCATTAACGCCGCAGATGCGCCCAGCAAGGAGGATGTCTTACCGGTTACGATACGTCCGTCAGGCAACTCCATTGCCGCCGCAGGACGACCTGTTACGGTCGCTTTTTCAAGTGCAGGCGCAACGACCCTGCGATCATCCGAACACACACCAGCCTTTTTCATGAGAAGTTCCAGCTTCAAGATCTGCGCGTCGCTGGCCTTTCCCTGCTTTTGATCGCACAGTGTATCATAGTAGCGGCGTAGGATCTCCTGCCGGGATGCCTCCCGCGCAGCAGCATCATCGACAATGCAATTGCCGACCATATTAACACCCATGTCCGTCGGTGATTTATACGGACACTGGCCGAGAATGCGCTCAAACATTGCTACCAGCACCGGAAAAGCCTCAACATCCCGGTTATAATTGACCGTTGTGATGCCGTATGCCTCCAAATGGAACGGATCGATCATGTTCACATCGCTCAAGTCCGCCGTTGCCGCCTCGTAAGCGAGATTGACGGGATGATTCAGGGGCAGATTCCAAACCGGGAACGTTTCAAATTTAGCATATCCGGCCTTAATGCCCTGCTTGTGTTCATGATAAAGCTGACTCATGCATGTGGCAAGCTTACCGCTGCCGGGACCGGGTGCCGTTACCACGACCAATTCACGCGTTGTCTCAATAAATTCATTTTTACCGTAACCGTCATCGCTGACGATATGGGCAATATTTGAAGGATATCCCTCAATGGCATAATGGTGATATACACGGATCCCCATCATCTCAAGCCGTGCCTGGAACGCCTTTGCAGTAACCTGGTCATTAAAACGCGTCAGTACAACACTGGAAACATACAGTCCAAGGCTGCGAAAGATATCTATAAGCCGAATGACATCGCGGTCATACGTAATGCCGAGATCGCCTCTTACCTTGTTTTTTTCGATATCGTCGGCATTGATAGCGATGACCATTTCGACCTTATCTTTCAGCTGGAGCAGCATCCGCAGCTTACTGTCCGGCTGAAAACCGGGGAGCACCCGGGAAGCATGATTGTCGTCATATAGCTTTCCGCCAAATTCCAGATACAGTTTTCCGCCGAACTGCTCTATCCTGCTTCGAATATGCGCAGACTGGCTCTGAATATACAGATCGTTATCAAACGCTGTCTTTGCCATAACCTATGCCCTCTCTATATAAGTTAGGAATATTATATCCCTTATTGTATAGGAAGCCGGGAAAAATAGCAAGCTATTTTCGGGGATTTTTCCGCAGGCTTTCCGAAAGAATCTGCCTCCGATTGACACTGTCCCCAATCCGTGCTACGATAACAATATAATAAAACAAGGAGAAATCGGTATGCAGCCCTATTCCCGCACCGCCCTGCTTTTAGGACAGGATAATATGTGCCGGCTCAGAAATGCACGCGTTGCTATATTTGGCCTCGGCGGCGTAGGCGGCTATGTCGCAGAAGGTTTAGCCCGATGCGGCATCGGCGCGCTGGATCTGATCGACCACGACACCATCAGCCTTTCCAATATTAACCGGCAGATCCTGGCCACCCGCTCTACCGTTGGCAAGGATAAAGTATATGTTGCCGAGGCGCGCATACACGACATTGATCCGGATATCCGCGTGCATACCCACAAGGTCTTTTACGGACCGGACACCGCAGAACAATTTAACTTTAAGGAATATGATTATATTGTTGATGCGATCGATACCGTAACCGGAAAGCTTGCCCTCATCACAGCCGCAAAAGCAGCCGGAACGCCGATCATTTGCTCGATGGGAACCGGCAACAAGCTTGATCCCACAAAATTTAAAATCGCTGACATCTCCGAGACCTCCGTCTGCCCGCTCGCGCGTATCATGCGAAAAGAGTGCGCAAAACGGGGCCTATCCGATGTAAAGGTGCTCTATTCCACCGAGC
>JAZNNK010000037.1:0-7203 GCA_045580205.1 Faecousia sp. | reverse complement strand
GCTGTTTGGACTTGTCTTCCTAAGACCGCTTGGCCCCCGACTTCAGAAGAGATTCGAATAATCAAATGCAACGCGAATGAGCGTTGCCGGCGACGGCTCGACGGAGCCGATCCTAAATACGTATTTAACAATCTGTACTTGACATATTATGTACGTTAATGCTATTTTATTATGTAGAATTGCGTTAAAAAGGAGGTTATTATGGACCAGATACCGAACAAGCAGAACATGGTCGTAAAAGCCTCCTTTTCCTGTTTTTTACAAGCACCAAATCCTGCTTTCCATGTTGTATCCGCGCTTTTCCCTGCAGGCTACGCCTGTCCTTGGCATTATCACGATTACCCGCTGATTATGTATTGCAAAGAAGGAAGCTATTTTCACGAGACCGAGCACGCCACATATACATGTGGTGCAGGAACTGTCGTGATCATTCCGCCGGGAACTATGCACCGATTTTATTTACCCAAGAACCGGGGCGCGTTTCTTTCGATCATCAACATTGCGTTTAATGCCTATATAAAATCCGATTTTGAAAACTTCCCAAACACAATAACCTCGTTATTCCTGCCTGCTTTTTTCAGATTGGCAAATATGTCCAGGCCAGAAATGTATCCGCTGTGCGAAACATCCCGAAAAACTGCCGAGGAAATCATCGACTTTCTGTCTGCAGATGCTACCGTTTCCCGCAAACGCACGGCTGCAGAACATCTTTTTTCACTTCCGGAATTTTCCCTCTCTGAAAAAGAGCGCGCATTTGCCTCTCACACTGCGCACACAAAGCTTCGCCCTATTTTACTGGTGCAGTCGTATATCAACGAGAACTACGGCAAAAAAATTACCGCTGAAACACTTTGTAACGCGTCCCTTTTATGTCGAACCAATTTCTTTACATATATAAGCACATATCTGGGCATTCCGTATTCCTCATACATGACCATGATCCGTGTGATCCGCGCAAATCATGCGCTTCTGCACACCTCCTTCTCCCTATCATATATATCCGATATGTGCGGATTTGCAACCTGCTCACATATGAGCAAATGCTTTAAAAAATATATAGGCTGCCTACCCAAACAACAGCGCGCAAGACAAGAAAAACACTACAAGGACTCTCCGAGGATCCATTTGACAGTTGATTATTTCCTGGAGCAAAATACTCAGATTTCACAAAAAAACTGATGCTGAAACCGCATCAGTTTTTTGTTTGTATTCATTCTCCTTTTTTTAAAAAAACAAATTGCATATTTTTTATAATTTTAATAGAAAAAATTTTGAGTTTTCCCGTTTTAACGTATTTTTTTTATAAAAAATTACTCTTTTTTGTCGCATTATTTTTATCGCTTGCAAACCTTTGTTTTTTTCTGCAAAATTTACAAAATATGTACGATTTTGCTACTATTTATTACTGAATGTTATATAATAGAGAAAATATTGCCTGCAATAGTTTTTTGTGAGTAATATAGGATACGCAAGCCCTCGTTTTTTTGCGGTATCCATCGCTTTTTACAGGAGGAAAATGCTATGAAAAAATCCTTATTCAAACGGCTCCTGTCATTGGCCCTGGTGCTTACTCTGTTTGCAACAGTACTGGCCCCGACAGTTTCTGCCTACTACGAAAAGGAACCGCCAACAGAAGATGTTACGAAAATCGATTATGAGTTCATCTTATCCAAAAGAATAGATGCGGTATCCGATCCCGATTCTGCTGTAGGAGACAACTGGTCCTACAGAGGCAGAGGCAGCTCTGTTGCGAACTTCGAGGTATCTATTGAGCCGGGCCTTATCGGCAACGGTTCGGATGCTTATCTGTTAGCTGACGCCAAGCACTACGGCGACTGGGTTGCAGTAGCGATCAATGTGTCGGAAGCAGGATATTACGATGTGAATGCTGTTATTAATCTGGAAGTCGGCGGCGCCGTTGGCGCTGTTTACCGCCTGCCGGACTCCTATAGCAATGCTACACAGCTTAAGATCCATAAATTTATGACCGGCACCGATGCAGATACCGTCGAGCTCAGAGACTCCTGCAAGCTTGGCGAAATTGATCACGGTTATAAGATTGGTGGCGTAACCGCCGAGGTCGCTAATCAGCAGTCTGTTCTGTCTACACAGACTTTAGGCCGCCACAAGCTCAGCAAGGGTGATAACATCTTTGTTTTTTCTGTCATCAGAAAAAGCTGGAACGCCGGTGAAGACAGCGCATCCTACCGTATGCGTTATCAAAAGCTTTCTCTGACCGCTGCAGAAGGCTACGGAAAGACTGCTTCTGTGCTTTATACCGAAGAGATGATGGCTATTGCGCAGGAAAACATTGAAAAATTTGACTGGGCTGCACAGATCCAGAAGGGTTCCAAAGTCAATGCCAGCAAGTACTTAGAAAAGTATAACGCTTTATATCACCGCATTATGGACGAGGGTGTCCCCCGCAGCTCCCAGCTGCAAATGCACGGCGGTGATCTTGAAAACTTCTGTTACTACTGCGGTCAGGACAACCGTTCCAACAAGTGGAATATCGATCCAATCGGCCACGAATGGAAAGTCCAGTGCCGTAAATGCAGTTTGTGGTTCCCCTCCAACGACTTCAAGGGTTTCTACGAGGCCTGCATAGAGAAATACGGCTATTTCGATGTAGAGCTTGCGCATAAAGTCGACGAAGAACGTGTCGCTGCCGGTCTTAAGAGTAACCTCGTTAATGAGCTCTACCCGAAAATGGGTGAAGGCTGGGGTGTTGATGACGGCTACGGCTTCCGTGTTTACCAAGACGGCTCATACAATAAGCCTTATGTTCCCAACGACCCAACAATTGACCGATCAAAAACCAGCTTGTATGTTGCGCACTACGGCTGGCAATTCTGGTCTACCGTTCCCGGTTATATTAAAAACTTAGCAGACGCCTATATATACACCGGTGATGTTGCATACGGACATGCCGCAGCAAAACTTTTAACTCGCATTGCTGAAGCGTTGGTTACATACGATTCTAAGGGTAATTACTCTCCTACGGACTTCCACCGTCCCGACGTACAGCAGGGCTGGGGTCAAGTCCTCGGTCGTGTTAACGAAAACGCCATGATGCAGGTAATCCTGCGATCACTTGATGCAGTTTGGCCCGTTATCGCAGATGACGAGGTTCTCGACTATATTGCAAACAAGACCGGTATCCGGCGAAGTGTAGCACAGCAGCATAGCTTTTTGCGGGAAAACATTTTACTTGAGGTCTATAGAGACGCATATAGCGGTCATTACAACGGTAACTTCGGCATGCCGCAGACAACGGTCGGTATGGCTGCGATCATTTTAGATGACTTCCCTATGACGGATGTCATGCTTAAATGGGTCTATCAAACGGGTAGCTGGAGTAACGGCAAGCAGATCCACAGCGGCGGCAACCTTTCTGCTCAGCTGGTCAATGTTTCACTTCGAGACGGCTTCGGCCACGAATCCGCACCGAACTACAACATTATGCACACCAACAACCTGATGAGTCTTGCTGAAGTGCTCACAAAATACACAGGCAAAAACGAATACAACCTGTATGAAAATGCTAAATTTGCCAAAATGTGCGCAGCACACGTTTCTCTTACAGAGGTCATGAACCAAACTGTTCAGATCGCTGACAGCTCCGGTGTTGCAGCATTGTCATTCCGAGGCGCTCTTGGTACAGCCGATGTGGCATTTAAGTACTTGAAGGATACACCGCTTGCAAAGCAGCTTGCTGAATTCGTTTACACCAACTGTCTTGCCGGTGGCGGAAACCTTGATTATATGCATTATGACATATTTACAAAGAATCCTGACACCTTCAAGGATGATATCCTGGCACTCATTGGTGACGGTATCGAACAGAAATGTGAGATGCTGCCTGCATACGGTTTCTCGATCCTTCGTGAGGGCGAAACAATCAATGTTCTGACCTTACGTGATATCTGGATGAACTACACGCAGACAGACGGTCACGGACACCGCGATGCTCTGAATATCGGTCTTGCCGCTTTCGGCATCAACCTCTCCCCTGATCTGGGTTATCCGACCGCCACAGGTACATATCCCGTTCGTCTGCAATGGGAGAGCGCTACAATATCCCATAATACCGTAACAGTAAACGGCGAATATCAAAAAGAGATCAAAGAAACCTTTGATCCGTATCTGTTTGATGATTCTGATCTTGTAAAGGTTATGGGTACCGACGCATCAAAGGTTTATGACGAAACAGATATTTACAGCAGAACGATCGCTTACATTAAAGTAGATGCTGAAAACTCCTATGCGGTCGATTTCTTCCGCGTCCTTGGCGGTAACCAGCATACGTACAGCTTCCACGCTGCATCGCACGAAGCTTTACTCTATGACGGTGCAACGCTGATTCCGCAGCTGAACTATCTGGGCGAATACTGGGGCTCCTACGCCGGACTGAATGTACCGGTCGGTGAAGACCCGGACACTATACGTGATGCATCCTATTACGATACTTATTATCCTCGTGGCTATACCTGGTTGGAGAAGGTCCGCAAGACGAAGTATACCTGTGGTGAATTTACGGCAGAGTTTAAGATCACAGACTACAATAACACGATACCTGATAACCAGAACATTTATCTGCGTTTGACACAGGTCAACGACTTTACCCCCAGTGAGATCGCACTGTGCGGCGGACCTGTACCAAACAGAACCTCCTCTGATAAGGTCTTTGCTTATTCCGATACACTGGAATATCTGCTTGTACATCGCAAGGGTGAGGAAGGCGAAAAGCTTGACTCTCTGTTTACATCCGTCCTTCAGCCCTATAAGGAAACACCTTATATCAAAGCAGTCGAACCTGTTTCTGTACGAGTTGTAAGCGGTACACCCGGTCAGACCGATACCGCCAAGGCAATCAAGGTCATTCACGAGAACAACCGTGTCGACTATGTCTTCTATGCATCCAACAACTCCGTAACATATCGTGTTAACGATCTGTTTAACGTACGCGGCTCCGTAGCTGTTTACTCCGTAGTCGAATCCAACAAGGTCAGCAAAGATAACTACACCGAACTGTATCGCTATGTTGCTGACGGAGACATCATTGTTGACTACACCGAGAAAGTCGGCGCATACACTGGCGTAGTTACTAACTTCTCCAAGACATATGCGCTTGAGAACAACTATATTGATGTTGCTATGCGCGGTGCAAATCCCAGCGATCTGATCGGCCGTTACATCTACATTCAAAACGACGGTGTAGAAAATGCAGTTTATCAGATCACAGGCGCTAAGGCAATTTCCGGCGGCTATCGACTCGACATTGGAACTGTTACGACAATACGTGCCTACGCAGATGCCTATAATTTTGATGCCGGCTATGTCTACAACATTGAAGCCGGCCAGAGCTTCCGGATCCCGATGTCTTATACATCGATCCGACACGAACACTTCGGCGGTATAGCTGATTGCGGCAGCCCCGAATACTGTGTCTGCGGTACTGCACACGGCGAAGTCAACCCTGACAATCACGTTGGCTTTACCATTTACAGAAACAAGCATTCCGCTTCCGCAACCTCTGCCGGTTATTCCGGCGACATGGTTTGTGCAGCCTGCGGCTTTACCTATGTTAAGGGCGCATCCGTTGCACCGACCGGCGACGAAACACCGCTTGTCGCAGCTGCTATTATCTTCATCGCAAGCACGATGAGCTTAGGCGCGCTGTACATCTTCCACTGGAAAAAGGGAAAGAAAAACGGTGTTCACCAGTAAATAACCTAAAACACGGCAGGGAATTAATTCCTGCCGTGTTTTTTTATGAAAAGATTAAAGAAAACATAAAATAACTGTTCCATTTTACATGCCTTTGTGATAAAATAAACTTGGTATATTATGGAGATCAAATTTTTTGTATGTACAAAAAATTACAATCCAATTATTGAAGTGAGGAAACAAAAAATGAGCATTGATATGTCAAAATGGCAACAGCTTGCCAAAGATAACATTCACAACCGCCCAGCAGGAGCAGGACGCCTTGGCGGAAAAATCACCATCGTTACCGGCGCTGCGCAAGGTTTCGGCAAGGGTATTGCTGAAGAACTTTACAAGGAAGGCGCAACGATCATTGTTGCTGATATGAATTTCTCTCTTGCACAGCAGGTCGCTGCAGAAATGGGCGAACGCGCCTGTGCCGTCGCTGTCAATGTTTCCGACGAAGAAAGTGTTGCCGCAATGGTGACGCAGGTCGTTGAGAAATTTGGCGGTCTGGATATTATGATCGCAAACGCAGGCATTGTCCGTTCCGGTCCGATCGCTCAATTTGAGAAGAAGGACTTTGAGCTTGTAACAGCCATCAACTACACCGGCCTGTTTTTGTGCAGCAAATATGCCGCGATTATTATGCAGGCACAGCACGAAGCCGATCCCGATGCTACATTTGACATTATTGCGATGTCCTCAAAATCCGGTTTAGAAGGTTCTAACAAGAACTTTGCATATGCCGGCTCCAAATTCGGTGCAATCGGTCTGGTTCAAAGCTTTGCTCTTGAACTGACTGCTTATAATATTAAGGTGAATGCAATTTGTCCGGGAAATTATCTTGACGGGCCTCTGTGGAGTGATCCTGAGCGCGGCTTATTTGTTCAGTACCTGCAAGCCGGTAAAGTTCCAGGCGCAAAGACGGTTGCCGATGTCCGCCGCTTCTACGAAGCAAAAGTACCCATGAATCGCGGCTGTCTGCCGATCGATGTAGCACGCGCCGTTATGTACTGCGTGGAACAGACCTATGAGACCGGCCAGGCGATCCCCGTTACAGGCGGTCAGGTTATGCTGAACTGATATCCAATTACATATTTTCTGCATGATATTCTGGAGGCTATAAATTATGAAAACAAAAGCAGTACGAATTCACGGAAAGAACGATCTTCGTCTGGACGAGTTGAATCTTCCCGAGGTTGGTCCGGATGATGTTCAGATACGCGTGATCTGCGACTCTATCTGTATGTCTACCTACAAAGCAGTTCTGGAGGGCGAGGATCATAAGCGCGTACCCAACGACTGTGCCGAAAATCCCACCATTGTTGGACATGAGTTTTGCGGTGATATTATCGCTGTTGGTGATAACTGTAAGCACAAATATAAAGTCGGCGACAAGTTTGCCATTCAGCCAGCACATTACTATAAGGGCTCGCAAATGGCACCCGGCTACTCCTATCAATTCTGCGGGGGTTCAGCGCAATACGGAAA
>JAZNNK010000036.1:0-7988 GCA_045580205.1 Faecousia sp. | reverse complement strand
GCTTAATCACGTTAGCTTCGACGTGCATGAAGGAGAATTTCTGTCTATTCTCGGCCCGTCCGGCTGCGGCAAAACAACGATTCTCAGAATTTTGATCGGATTGTTAAAGCCTACAAGCGGCACGGTCATTAAGGACGGGGAAGATATTACGCACAAGGCGCCACCGAGCAGAGGAATGGGAATCGTTTTTCAAAATTATGCGCTTTTTGAAAATATGACGGTTCTTGAGAATGTGGAATACGCCTTGAAGATCAGAAAAGAGAATAAGAGCAAGAGCGCCAGACAAGAGGTTAGAAAACGCGCACTTGCTCTGCTCGAACAGCTTGGATTGTCTGCACATATCAATAAAAAAGCGCACGAGCTCTCCGGCGGTCAGCAGCAAAGAGTTGCGATCGCAAGAACCTTGATCACGAACCCCGACGTAATTCTGTTTGATGAACCGATGTCGGCGCTGGATGTTGCAACAAGATTAAGCCTGCGTCAGGAAATCAAGAATCTGCAAAAAGAATATGGCACCACTATGATTTACATTACGCATGATCAAGAGGAGGCATTTGCGATGTCTGACCGGATCATGGTTATGCGGGAAGCCAATATTGTTCAGTTAGATACCCCGGAGGAGATCGTCCGTCATCCAGCCGATTCCTATGTAAAGGATTTTGTTCTTCATAATGTGCAGCTTAAGATCGATTCGCTGATCAAGTATGCCAATTTATAATGGCGGAGGGTTGGCATGAAAAAGAAGAAAGTTCTTTCGTGGCATTACATATTAGGGCATAAAGCGGATATATCCAGGATCGTGTTGGCGTGTGTATTCATCGTGCTGGTGTTTGCACCGCTCTTTAAGATGTTTTCGAATATTACGCTCCAAAACATTCAAAATGTCCTGCGCGCGCCGGTTTTTGAAATAGCAATACGCAATTCGCTGGTCTCGACCTTGATAGCGACTGTCATTACCGTGCTTTTGGCATATGTGGTTGCCTGGCTGATCACACGAAGCAATATAAAATTCAAAGGAATTTTTGGCGTTTTATTTGTCTTGCCGATGCTTGTTCCGTCCATTTCCAACGGTATGGGATTGGTGATTCTGTTTGGCAATAACGGACTGATCACCAAGCTGCTGCATATCGATATGAGCATTTACGGCTTGCACGGAATTGTGATAGGCTCGGTGTTATATGCATTTCCGGTTGCTTATTTGATGTTTGCCGACGTAATGAAGTACGAAAATGCATCGCCTTATGAGGCCGCAGAAGTGCTTGGGATCAGCAAGCTCCGTCAGTTTACGGCAATTACATTACCGTATTTAAGAAAACCGCTGATTTCCATTGTCTTTAGCATCTTCACCCTGATCGTAACGGATTACGGCGTACCGCTTATGGTGGGCGGAAAATATACGACCGTTCCCGTAGTGATGTATCAAGAGGTAATCGGCCAGTTAAACTTTGATAAAGGCGCTGTATATGGCTGCATTTTGTTGATCCCTGCCGTTGTAGCGTTTATCATTGATTTTGTCAATAAAGATAAAGGCAACAGCAGCTTTATCACCACAGAATTTGTCCCGCAGAACAATAGGGGCATTAAGCTTGTGGGATATTTTACCTGCATAGTCGTTTCGGTATTGGCGCTTCTGCCGCTTGTTGCATTTTTTGTAATGGGTTTTGCAAAAAATTATCCGAACAATATGACCTTTACCTTTGACAATGTTTTCAAAACATTCAGGCTCAATGCAAATGAGTACTTGATCAATTCCATAGTGATCGCGCTGATCGTATCGTGTGTCGGCGTAGCGGTTGCATTTATGACCGCCTATATGACCTCCAGAATGAAATCGCCGGCATCCAGATTTTTGCATTTGTCGTCGATTACTTCTGCCGCCGTGCCGGGCGTTGTTCTTGGTCTTTCGTATGTTCTGCTGTTTAAAGGCAGTGTCATTTATGGAACTATTGTTATTATGGCGATGGTGAATATGATTCACTTCATCTCTTCTCCATATCTGATGATGTACAATACGTTCTCCAAGCTCAATGAAAACTTAGAGGCTGTCGGCCATACATTAGGGATTAGCCGCGCATATATGATCAAGGATGTTTTTGCGCCGATGTGCAAGGGTACGATCGTTGAAATGTTTTCTTACTTTTTCGTAAACTGCATGATGACGATCTCGGCGGTCTCGTTCCTGGCAACAACGAATAATAAGCCGATCAGCTTGATGATCAATCAGTTTGAAGCGCAGATGAAGCTTGAATGTGCCGCGATCGTATCGCTTGTTATTCTGGTGGTGAACCTTTTCGTTAAACTGGTTGCAAGACTTTTAAGAGACAGGGCTGCAAATACCTGAGCAGCGAATATCCGGTATGTTCAAACGGGGATAAGGAGAAGCTTTATGGATCAAAGAACAATCCAAATACTTTTTGCGTTGCTGCGTTCTGCGATCTGTGGAATCAAGCTGACGGAGGAAGAACTTTGTTGTTACACAAGTGATCTTCTTCCCCAATTGCTGTGCATATCGACCGAGCATGATGTAGTCCACCTTCTGGCGTTTGGCCTGAAGCAAAACGGTCTTATTCCAACGGGAGATACCGACATAGAACAATGCGTTTATAAAGCAGCATACCGGTATGAGCAATTACAATATGAATTAGAAAATCTGTGCAAGGCTTTTGAGACATCACAGATTCCGTTTCTTCCGTTAAAGGGGGCTGTTATCCAGAAATATTATCCGCAAGCATGGATGCGGATCAGCGGGGATATCGACATTCTGATTCATAAGGAAGACCTGGAAAAAGCGAAGGCTGTTTTAGCCGATGCGTATGGATATACCTTCGACCATAAAAGCTCGCACGACATTTCCTTGTTTACGCCGCAAAAAATGCATATCGAATTGCATTATGATCTTATTGAGGACGGCAGAGCAAATGCTTCTTCGCAAATATTGCAAAGCGTCTGGGATCAGTCAACGCGTCGGGACGGATACGCGTTCCGGCATGAAATGCCGGATGCGCTGTTCTACTTCTATCACATTGCACACATGGCAAAACACTTTTATAGCGGTGGCTGCGGTATCAGACCGTTTATAGATCTGTGGATTTTGGATACTGTCTGTCAGGCAGACCGTGAAGAGCGGGATCGATTGCTTGCGCAGGGCGGTCTTCTGAAATTTGCAAATGCAGCCCGGCGATTGTGTGCGATATGGTTTGAAAATGCACAGTATGATCCGGTCATGCAACAGATGGCAGAATATATCCTGCGCGGCGGTGTTTACGGTAATGATGAAAACCGCATATCCTTTCAGCGGCAGAAGCAGGGAGGAAGTATTCGGTATGCTTTGTCCAGGGTTTTCGTTCCCTATGAGCAGATGAAACGTTACTATCCTATCGTGCAAAAACACCGTTGGCTGACGCCTTTTATGCAGCTTCGCCGTTGGTGCGCGCTGATTTTTGGCGGCGAGCTCAAACGCATTACAAAAGAATTAAGCTACAGCAGCAATATAACGGATACAGAAGCCGAAGCGATGCAAAAGCTTCTGGAAAACATCGGGCTTTAAAATAAAAGCCATGCAAAGCTGTGGCCGTGTGTTACAAAATAAAAGAACAAGCCGATCCCGGCTTGTTCTTTTTTTATTTATAGGAGCGCTTTTTGTCGATAAGCCCGATAATATAATCGGCAGATAAATTATAGTATTTACAAAGCCTTACTAAATCCTCGATTTTTAGTTCTGCCCGCCCGGTTTCGATGTGGTTATATCCTTGCTGAGATTTACTTAAGAGTATACCAAGTTCCGCCTGTGTCAAATCATGATCTTCTCGAATATCACGCAGTCGCCTCCGGTAATCAGCCACACATATCACCTCGCAACAATCATACTACACTCAGATTCTGAGTATTGACATTTACTCAAGTTTTGAGTATTATTAAGTATCAAATGAAAAGCCAATATATGCAGTCTTAGCCGAAATGTTTATTTTATTGTAAAAAAGCGGAGGTATATTGTGTTTTTTACAAAAATGCAATGGAGGTTGTGAGATGATTATAAATGATACAAAAATCGGAACAGTACTTTTCAGGGTCATTTGCGTGGTTCTGGCAATTGTTTTGTTCATTGGTGCAGTTGCCTGTGTGGCGCTGATTGTGTACGAGATCAAGATTGAAACGCAGATGCAAATGGTCAGAGACGGATTGGCATCATATGAGCAGGTTGTCCAAAAAGGGCATAAGGATACAGCGGGAGCGCTCTCTGACATAACTGTAAAAAGCTACGACGGTAAGAAAATATCCGCAGAGCTTACAAGAGGATTTTATAACGGCACTACAGGTGAATTTACGGAAAACAGTGGCTATAAGTCGATAAAGTTTTCGTATGACGGAACGAGCAAAATCAATGTAACGACCTATGTTTTGGCCAATGCGGTTGCGGTTGCCTGCTTCTATGATAAAAATGATGAGTTTTTAAGTAGCACAGGCGTAGAGAGTGAAACGAAATGGATGACAGATCATGCACTTTCCATACCTAAAAACACAGTCTATATTGCGGTAAACTGCCGCTATACCGGAAGTGAAGAGCCTGTTGCATACACGGTAACCGGCGAGAATACGCATGTTGATTACAGCAAAATGCTTTGCGGCAAAAAGGTTGTAAATTTCGGCGACAGTATCTTTGGCAATTACCGCGATACGACACCGACAGATAAAAGCATTTCTGCCTATATCGCAGAAATGACCGGCGCGACGGTATATAATGCAGGCTTTGGTGGCTGCCGGATGGCAGGTCATAGTCAATACTGGAACGATTTTAGTATGGGCTCTCTTGCGGATGCTATTGCAAACAGTGATTGGACAGCACAGGAAACGGCTGTTGCGAAAGAAGCTGCGCTTCCTGCGTATTTTTCCGATACCGTTGAAATGCTCAAAAGTATTGACTGGAATGAGATCGATGTGATCACGATCGGCTACGGCACAAATGATTACACAGGAAATGTTACATGCAGCAATTTTAAGGCAGCCTTGCAGTATTCCCTGCAAACGATTCTGACAGCTTATCCGCATTTGCAGGTGATTGTCGTTAGCCCGATGTGGCGGTGGTTCCTTGCAGATGGGGCGTACTCGCATAACAGCGACGATGCGCAGTCAAAAAATGCAAACGGGGATATGCTTCCCGATTTCGTAAATGCCTGTGAGGAAGTAGCGAAGCAGTGCCATGTTCCGTATGTAGATACTTATTACGACCTGGGCATTAATTCATATAACTATCTGCATTATTTTGCAAACACGGATGGCACACATCCCAATAACAACGGGCGTCAGCTGCGGGCAAGATATATCAGCAGCAAGCTGCTGCAGATTTTAGGACATTAATCATATACATACGGACGCATCGAAGGCCGACCTGCTTGTAAAAAGCAGGTCGGCTTAATTTATATTTTATACAACAGCAGAAAACTGTCAAAATTTGTAGAAATTTGTAGGATTTGCATAAGAAACATCGATATAATTACCATTTAATTTTCATAATTTCTTGATTTTTAGTTAATTATGTCGTACAATGATTATAGCTATGCTTAAAAGGGATAGTGCGATATTGTACTATACTTAAGCGAAGGTTAAACGAAGGTTATGGAATGATTTTCCTTCTTATTTTACGCAAAGGCACAACAGGCTGTTAGATAAAATGTGTTTTACAGGAGAGTTGTTTATATGAACAAAAAGGTAACTTCCGGCACCCCGAAAATTCCTTTTTATAAAAAGATCCGGCTGCTTGAGCACTGGCATATGGTTGCGCTGTTTTTGATCCTCTATGATTTAGTGGTTGTAACGGGCTCGTATTTTCTGGCGCTGTGGCTCAGATTTGATTGCCATTTCAGCGAGATTCCGTCGGAGTTTTTTACGGCATACCTGAAATTTGCGCCGATTTATGCGGTCGTCAGTGTCGCTGTTTTCTGGAAGCTGCATCTGTATCAAAGTCTTTGGAGATTTGCCAGCTTTGTTGAGCTTGAAAGAATAGCGATCAGCGCGATTGTTTTAGGCGTTATCCATACCGTCGGCATCACGGTGCTGTTTAAAAGAATGCCTGTTACTTATTATATTATTGGTATTGCCCTGCAATTTCTGCTGACGTTGTTTGTCCGCTTTGGGTATCGGTTTATCCTCCTGGAGCGCAGCAAAAGAACGAAAAGTATGCAAAGGGTAATGGCAAGTCGTGTAATGCTCATCGGTGCCGGCGCTGCCGGTCAGATGATTCTGCGCGATCTGCACAGTGCGCAGGAGGTCCGCGATCGTGTGTGCTGTATTATAGACGATAACCGCAACAAGTGGGGCAGATTTATTGACGGTGTTCCAATTGTAGGCGGCAGAGATGACATCCTGCTCAATGTGCAAAAATACAAGATCGAAAAGATCTTTTTGGCGATCCCAAGTGTATCAGCAGAGCAGCGCCGGGATATTCTGGATATCTGTAAAGAGACAAGCTGTGAGCTGAAAAACCTGCCGGGCGTATATGATTTTCTCAAAGGAACGGTTACCGCCAAGTCGATGAAGGATGTTGCGGTAGAGGACCTGCTTGGCCGCGAACCGGTCAAGGTCGACATGGAGGAGATTTATAACTTTATAACCGGTAAGGTCATTTTGGTTACAGGCGGCGGCGGTTCGATCGGCAGTGAGCTTTGCCGGCAGATCGCTAAGCATAATCCAAAGCAGATGATCGTTTTTGATATCTATGAGAATAATGCCCATGCGATCGGTCTGGAGCTGCAGGATAAATATCCCAATATAAATCTTGAGGTCCTGATCGGTTCTGTGCGGGACAGCAGACGGATCAATCAGGTGTTTGAGAAATATAAGCCTGATGTAGTCTATCACGCTGCGGCACATAAGCACGTGCCTCTGATGGAGGACAGCCCGTGTGAGTCGATCAAGAATAACGCCATTGGCACATATAAGACCGCGTATGCAGCGATGATGAACGGTTGTAAACGGTTTGTTCTGATTTCCACCGATAAGGCGGTTAATCCCACCAATATTATGGGAGCCTCAAAGCGGCTGTGCGAAATGATCATTCAGTCGTTTGACAGAAAGATCCGCGACGGCAAAGCATCGGAGCTACTACCGTTACATGTACATACGGAAGATCCGGATGGCAGCATGCGTAATATGGTGCAGAAAACTGAACGAATTCAGACAGAATTTGTTGCGGTTCGTTTCGGAAATGTGTTGGGAAGCAACGGCTCCGTTATTCCAAGATTTAAGGAGCAGATCGCCCGGGGCGGTCCGGTTACCGTAACGCATCCGGATATCATCCGTTACTTTATGACGATTCCGGAGGCCGCATCATTGGTGCTGCAGGCCGGTACATATGCAGACGGTGGAGAGATCTTTGTTTTGGATATGGGCTCGCCGGTGAAGATCGATGCGCTTGCGAGAAATTTGATCCGTCTTTCCGGTCTGAAGCCGGATGTAGATATTAAAATCTCTTACACCGGTCTTCGCGCAGGAGAAAAGCTGTATGAAGAAAAGCTGATGTCAGAGGAGGGTATGCGTACGACACCGAATCACCTGATTCATATCGGCCGCCCGATTCCGTTTGAAACAGACGCGTTTTTGCAGCAGCTTCAGTCGTTGATGGTGGCTTCTTACGATGGACGTGAGGATTCGATCCGCGAGCTTGTTGCCGAGATCGTACCGACATACCATCCCGCAGGTGAGCACGGTTCGGAGGAAAAGGGCGCAGCATACGAGCATCAGTTGGCAACAATTGGAAGCTAACCATTTAAGAAATCACGTTTGCAAAGTGCGGATGGAGGTGGAACGGATGCAGGCAGAACAAATATTATTTTCACTGATTCGCACGCAGATCGCAAACCTGCCGGCTGAGCCGGAGGCGGTGAACGGGCTGACAAAGGAGCAGATCACCGCAGTTTATGATCTTGCCAGGAATCACGACCTTTCGCATTTTGTTGGACAGGCGCTCAGCGAGGCTGGCGCATTGGGGCAGG
>JAZNNK010000035.1:0-9723 GCA_045580205.1 Faecousia sp. | reverse complement strand
AAGCTCCGGCATCATGATATCCAAAAGGATCAAATGGATCGGCTGCTGCCGGACGATTTCGATCGCTTCTGTGCCTGTATAGGCTTCAAAAAGTGCATAGTTCTCCTGTGAAAGGTAAATCTTCAGAGCATTGACGATATCAGGCTGATCATCGCAGATCAAAATGTTATACATATAAACACCTCGTTTTGCGTCATATGATTATTATAGCAGGAGCGCGCCAAAGATGAAAGAAAAAGTTTTTGCGAAGATATTGGATAATTTCAAAAAACACGGGTAAACTGATCGTGGACAGCAGATGAACGGCCAAACACAAAAGATCATGACGATGAACTTTAATACGGATCGTACATTTGTGTCAAGTGTGTCGCCGGTGTGATGCGAAATGGTGGGCGAGATATCCGCCCACCGGTACATAAAAGCTTTTAAACCTTGAACTGGTTAAAATATTCGTACAGAGGCGTAAGTTGTTCCAGAAGCAGCGCTGCCCGTTCGCCAAGCGCAGGGCCAAATAGACCGTCAGAAACGGCTTCTTCTTTGCAGCAGCTGATGCAGCCCTTCCAGGCGTAGTACGGGGATAGTGCGTCAATGGGGGCAGGCTTGGGCCGCTTGTACAGCTGTGCCGATATCGGAATGCCGGTTTGTTTTTGCGTTGCGTCTATCAGATTCAAAAATGTGTCCGGATCTGTTGCCCAGCGCTGACGCATCGTCTCCAGTGTTGCAACTCGCGGTTGCCATAGGAAAAAGCCGTAGCTGACGCCTTCGGGCTGTATCTCAAAATAGAGACAGGGGTTTTCTCCCCACCAGGAAACATCCTGCCGGATGCATGCCCACAGGCTCTCTTTATACGGCACGGGTGGATGCATTCGCGCGTCCCGATAGATGCGGCTGACCTTCAAAATATTACCCGGTTTATTTGCAAAAGGAGCGAACAGATCGCGCCCCAAGGCCTTCATAGGCTCATATAAATAGTTTACATAATCTTTTTTGTGTTCTTCAAACCATGTGCGGTTGTTGTTCATGCGTATACCCCATAGAAAGTCGATCGTTTCAGGGGAGAATCCTTTGAATGTGTCCATCGTAAGCTCCTTTACTGCGCATTTCGAAAAGAGATTTTATGAATGAGCTTTTTCTGTATTATACCGCACAGATGCTTTCTTTTCAATAAAAAATCTGCTTTGCCGCTATTTACCGCAGGAGTATGGAAAAGGATTGCGAATATATACAATTTCTGTTATACTGAAAGTACAGTTATACAGAAGGGAAGAAAAGCGCATGCAGACACAGTGTACTATCGTATCAACCGATGCAGAGAGAATCATTAGCCAGGTTCGGCAAGTGCTAATCGGAAAGGATGATGTTCTTTTCTGGGTGCTGGCGGCGATCCTTGCAAAGGGACATGTTTTGATGGAAGATATTCCCGGTGTTGGTAAGACAACAATGGCGTTGGCGTTCTCGAGAACTTTGGGACTACATCAGAGCCGGGTGCAGTTTACGCCGGATGTTCTTCCGTCCGATGTAACCGGTTTTTCTGTTTTAGAGCAGACAACAGGTAAAATGACATACCGGCCGGGTGCGATCATGTGCAATCTTTTTTTGGCAGATGAGCTCAATCGCGCAACTTCCCGTACGCAGTCTGCTCTGTTGGAGGCGATGGAGGAGGGACAGGTTACAGTTGATGGGGCAAGCTACCCGCTTCCTGCGCCGTTTGTTGTTATGGCAACACAGAACCCTGCCGGCGCAGCCGGCACACAATTGCTGCCGGATAGCCAGATGGACCGCTTTATTGTCCGCTTGAGTTTAGGTTATCCAAGTTTTGAAAACGAGATCCTTATGGTGAAGGGACGGCAGTTTTCTGATCCGCTTAAAGCAATGCAGTCGATTGTAACGGTTGATCAGCTTGTTGCTATGCAGGAGCAAACTGCAGCTACATATGTTGCAGATGAAATTATATCGTATGTGGTATTGCTGATCAACGCGACCCGGAATACGCAGATGCTTGCCCGGGGGGCAAGTCCGCGTGCAACATTGGCAGTGATAGCAATGAGCAAGGCAGTTGCACAGCTAAAGGGACGCGATTATGTTGTGCCGCAGGATGTGCAGGAATGTTTTTTGCCCACAGTTACACACCGCGTGCTTCTTTCACCGAAGGCGGAGGCACAGGGTCTGACTGCACGGCAGGTGCTTGAGCAGATTGTCGGTGATGTACAGGCGCCGAGAGTATGACGGTATGATTCGAAATCGATTAATATATCTTGGTGCTGTTGTTGTTAGCACAGTGTTTTATATAGCCTATGGAGAGTGGATATCCTGGTTTGTTCTGATGTGGGTGCTGACACTGCCCTGGCTAAGTCTTCTGGTTAGCCTGCCGGCGATGCTGACAGCTTCTGTGATCGCCAAGCTTCCTGTTAAAGCGGAGGTCGGCGAACACATACAGTTGCGCTATGAAACAGCATGCAGATTTCCCGCGCCTCCGGCACGTGCATATTGGCAGGCTGAAAACCGGATGACCGGTATGCAGGCTGCAGTCGGCAAAGAGAGTAGGATCTCTGCTGAATTTTGTGGTGCAGTCGGTATTAGGCTTGTGCGACTGCGGGTGTGTGATTATTTAGGCTTGTTCTCTTTTTTTCTGAAGAAAGAATACGAAAAAACGGTCTTGATCCTTCCTGTGCCTCTTGTGATGGAGGAACCGCCGGTTCTGCGAAGACGGGTAGTGAATATATGGAAGCCAAAAGCCGGCAGTTATTCAGAAGATCATGATCTACGGCTTTACCGACCTGGCGACAGCCTGCGGCTGATTCACTGGAAGCTGACCGCTAAGACGGGAAAACTGATCTACCGTGAGCCAATTGAAGCGCTGCGGGATAAGGTAGTACTTGCAGTTAGCTTGTCGGGAACGCCCGAACAGCTCAACGATAAGTTTGGACAGCTGCTTTGGCTTAGCGGATATTTGCTGGATAAGGGCATGCCGCATGAGATCCGCTGTATTACCGGAAAGGGTAAGTATAGCTGTTTGGTGCAACACCGGGAGGATACATACGCGGCAGTGGAAAATCTGTTGCAGTTGCCTGTCGCGCAGGAAGCGCAGCGGCCGGATGTTGAGGATGCTTATTGGCATTACTATATCGGAGGTAAATGCGATGAAGCGTGAAAAAATGTTTACCTGCGTTTGGAGTGCTTTTTTAGGGGGCCTTTTGAGTATTGGCAGCATATTCTGTTTTGGTCAGGCCTTTAGCGTAATAAGCGAAGGAATGCTTTTGCCGACTGCAATCCTCTTTTGCATATTTGGTGCGGTTTATAGTGCGTGTTATGTTTTCTTTCCCGGATGGACTGCACCGTGTGCATTTGGTGTATTGACTGTTGGAATGCTTTTTTGGGGAGATCTTGCTGACAGTTTGATATATGTTGCAAGAACTATGTCCGCTACATACGGAAGTATCTATGGGTGGACCATATTACCGGTTGCAGGACAGGTGAATCATGTTTCACCTATGCCGGCGCTATGGTTTTTTGGCTCGATCGTTGCGCTTTTGACTGCCAGGTCAGCATGCCGGAACAGATCTGTCGGAACAGTAATTGCGGGATCCGCCGCGTTCTTTATTGCGGGACTTGTGGACTGGACGGCGGCACCATCACCGTTGTGGGTATCTTTTTTGCTGATAGGATGGATGATCCTGTTGCTGACAAGTTATGCACGCCGCAAGAATCGCAGGCAGGGAAATCTTCTTGTAGTAATGGTGATCCTGCCGGCAGTTATTGTGATGAACCTGTTGTTTGCTGCAGTGCCGCAGGAAGGGTATGATAAAAAGATCTACGCAGACCGGATCGCTGAACAAATCAGAAATTGGATCAACGAGCAGGGATTTGCCGGGACAGGCCATAATGATGCAGATATAGAAGATCTTACACAGGCGCATATTTTTGATAATTCTTCTGTGGTGGCGTTGCGGGTAACGGCAAGCGAAAGTAAGCGGTTATATCTGCGCGGAACGGTGTTTGATACATACGAGGGAACAAGGTGGATTGATTCCGGTCAGGTTTGCGGATATAGCTGGCCCCATGTTACGATGACTACGCGGGGAGGAGAGGTGCAGATCAAGACGATATCATCTGAGAAAGTAAAGTTTCATCCGTATTATATCGTACAGATGTCCGGTGATTTTGTTATGCAAAAAAATCCCTCCGGCAGCAAAGCGTATACATATGTATATAGTACGCTGGATGATGATTTTCAGAAATATGCGTCCAAGAAGCTACCATCTGTACTTTCCGGTCCGACTGTGGAATTGCCCGAGCAAACGAGAGAGTGGGCAGAGCCACTTGCAGAGCAGATGATTAGGGGTGGCGGCTCGTTGTATGATCAGGCACAGAGGATCATTTCTTATGTGAGTGATTTAGCAAGATATGATTTGCGTACAGAACGTCTGCCGCAAGGAAAGACAGATTTTGCACAGTGGTTTTTGTATGAAAGCGATACCGGCTACTGTGTGCATTTTGCCACTGCCGCTGCAGTGCTTTTGCGGGCGGCTGGATTTCCTGCCCGTTATGTAACGGGCTATGCTGTGCAGACCCGATCGGCAGAGACAGTAACTGTTTATGAGAAAGACGCACATGCGTGGGTAGAGGTGTATATCGCGGGAATCGGCTGGCTTCCTATGGATCCGACACCATATGAAGAAATTACGGAGGATCCTGTCATAGAACCGACGGACGATTCGACCGGGGAAACGCCGGATAGCTCGACGGAAGAGACAGGGGAGGATCCAACACACGAAACAGATGAGACGCCCTCGACACAAGCGCCGGAAGATCCGGACGAGCAAATGCCTTCGTCAAAGGACGACGGTTTTGAAAATATGCAAGCAGAGGTCGTGTTCCTTTTGAGCGTTCTTCTTGCGGCAGGTGTGCTTTGGGCGCAATATCGGATCCGGAGAAAGATCCGGTATAACCGGCTTCGGCGTGGACGGTCAAACCGACAGACAATCGCACGGTGGCAATACAGTGCGTATCTTGCAAGATTATTACACGAAGATCCTCCGGAGGTGTTATTTGTTCTTGCACAGAGAGCGAGATTCAGTCAGCACAGGATCGCGCGGCAGGAGCTGCAGCAGTTTGACCGTTATATAACGGACGCAGAGGAGTCTTTGAGAAAGAAACCTGTCCATTATCGTATGTTTTACAGGTTCGTTCTTGCCGTTTTATAGCGGATAAATATTTTTATAAAATAAAAAAATAAAAAACATGTATTTTTTCTTGCACAGTGAAAAAAATGGTAGTATAATGAGTTATCGATTTTTACTGCAATATGGAGGAATGTGATATGTCTAATAATGTTCGTCCTGCTTCTATGCAGCGCATTACGACACCGGAGCTGGCAGAGGCCTTTATTGCTGAGCAGGTTCGGGAGCTTCGCGCACAGATCGGGGATAAGAAGGTTTTGCTTGCGCTGTCCGGCGGCGTTGATTCGTCTGTTGTTGCGGCATTGCTGATCAAGGCCGTTGGCAAGCAGCTTGTTTGCGTTCACGTCAATCATGGTCTTATGCGTAAGGGAGAAAGTGAACAGGTTATTGAGGTTTTCGGTAAGGAGCTGGATGCAAACCTGATCTATGTGGATGCCACCGACCGCTTCCTTGATCTGCTGGCGGGCGTGTCTGAGCCTGAGAAGAAACGTAAGATCATTGGCGCAGAGTTTATTAAGGTGTTTGACGAGGAGGCTTCTAAGCTGAAGGGGATCTCCTTCCTGGCACAGGGTACGATCTATCCGGACATCTTAGAGTCTGATGGTGTTAAGGCGCACCATAATGTAGGCGGCCTGCCGGAGGATATGCAATTTGAGCTGGTAGAGCCTGTGAAGCTGTTGTATAAGGACGAGGTTCGCGTGGTTGGTGAGGCACTGGGCTTGCCGCACGGTATGGTCTATCGTCAACCGTTCCCGGGTCCCGGATTGGGCGTAAGATGTCTCGGAGCCATTACGCGGGACCGCCTGCATGCGTTGCGGGAAGCGGATGCGATCCTGCGGGAAGAGTTTGATAAAAATGGACTGGCTGAAAAGGTCTGGCAGTATTTTATTGCCGTTCCCGATTTTAAGTCTGTTGGTGTAAAGAACGATAAACGTTACGAGGGTTGGCCCGCGATCATTCGTGCAGTCAACACTACGGATGCGATGCGTGCAACGATTGAGGAAATTCCTTATAAGGTGTTGCATACGATTACGGATCGCATTACTTCTGAGGTTGAAGGTATTAACCGCGTTTTGTACGATCTGACCCCGAAGCCGATCGGCACCATCGAGTGGGAATAATCCTACACCTCTGAAAACCCCTGATTTCAAGGGGTTTTACAGTTCTCGCCTTGCTAATGACAACAAAAATGAAGATGCTCTGCTTTTCAAGGCAGGGCATCTTGATATTACCATGTCGTAAAAATTATAACGTCGGTGTTATGAAAGAGAGGATTATAAAATGATTTCATGTACAGAATTTATCCCATGTTACAGTGAGTTGTTTACTTATCTGGAAAATAAGCACGGACGTCCAGAGGTCGACCGCTTTTGGGAGTATCTGTTTGAGCCGGACGGAAAAGGCATACCGCTTATTAAATTTGTCGAAAAAGAGGGTGTTCGCGGTTGCTGGTCTTACTGGACCGGGAGCCTGAACGAAGAGGCTGCTGATTTTACAATGTACTGCAGCGAAAAGCGTGGTTATTATTTTTTAAGAATGCATCATTGTCCGTCCAAGGGGCGCCTTCTGGATTTGAAGGATGAAATGGGCTTAGAGCCTTATCATGATTATTGTCTGCATTGCGATCATTATCGTGCGGCAGTAGAAAAAGTGGGATTAAAGTATATCTATAATTTTGCCGGTACCGATCAGGCACAATGTTCTATACTGATATACGATGAGAATGTGTTTGACGGCCGCGTGATCGTGGATGAGGATACACTTGTTATGGACCGCAGAGCCGGAGATAATGAGTATTTCCACAAAGATTTTCACAGCAGCATGAATAATGGTGTGGAATATCTGGGAGAAAAATATGGAGCAGAAGCGGTAAAAGAGTTTTTGCAGATCTACACAGAGCACGTACATCGCTCCACAATAGATCGTATCCGGACAGAAGGTCTGTCAGGGATCCGGGATAATATTGTGGATACATACACCAAGGAGAAGGCTTTGGATGTTTTGACAGTGGAGCTTACAGAGGATAAGCTTTCTGTAAAGATTGCATACTGTCCGGCGGTAAAGCACCTGAAAGAAACGCAGCGCGATGTTTCTAAATGGTATCGTTATACGACAGAGACGGTCATGGAAACGTTGGCAAAAGCAGGCGGATTCAGATTTATTATGGATTCCTATGACGAGGAGACCGGCGCAGCCGCATATCATTTTGAAAAGTAAAAAGAACGCCTCTGCGGGAAATTCCGCAGAGGCGTTTTGTAGTTTGTGCTTATTTTTCGTTCTTATAGATTTCCTTAAAATACTTATAGGTATCGACCTTCAGTTCGCCGCAGGCGTCTTCGTCGCAAGCAACGATTCCACAGGGATGAAGCTGCAGAGCGCTGATGGTCCAGGCATGGTCAACACCGCCTTCAACGCAGTGCCGCAGTGCACGGGCTTTGTTGTGGCCGCTGATGACAAGAAGTACTTCCTTGGAGTCGCATACTGTGCCAACACCAACGGAGAGTGCAGTTTTGGGAACTTTATTGGGATCGTTATCAAAGAAACGGGAGTTGACGATCAGCGTGTCCTGCGTCAGAGCGCGGATACCGGTGCGGGAAGTCAGCGATGTAAAGGGCTCGTTAAAAGCAATATGTCCGTCAACGCCGCTGCCACCCAGGAACAGATCGATACCGCCGTAGGATGCGATCTTATCCTCGTAGCCCTGGCACTCAGCTTCCAGATCATCCGCCATGCCGTTAAGAATGTTGATGTTCTCTGCCGGAATGTCAATGTGGTTAAAGAAATTATCGTGCATAAAGTACCAGTAGCTCTGGTCGTGATCCTTGGGAAGGCCGACATATTCGTCCATATTAAAGGTAACAACATTTTTGAAGCTGACCTTACCGGCCTTGTTCATTTCGATCAGATTTCTATATACGCCTAAAGGAGAAGAGCCGGTGGGAAGTCCAAGGATAAAGGGACGATCCTCTTTGTGGTTGTTGATCGCATTGGCAATATGCTGCGCCGCCCATGCACTCATATCATCGTAATTATTTTTAATAATCAGTTTCATACAGACACACACTCCTAAATGAAAGTCAGTCTATTAGTAATAGCTGCTACGATGTTATTATATTTCCTTAATTTGCATTTTTCAAGTATAGATTTATCAAAAACAACTGTTTTTTTATCACTTTCACATATTTTAATTGAATATACAGGAAAAATCTTGTTGCGTTGTGTTTATTGGAAATTTAAATGCATGAGCTTCATAAAATAGCCTGCTGCTATTTCCGGATCTGTTCTCATATTATCATTGATCCACCATCTGATCAGCTCTGAGAAGCTGCCGGTTAAAAGATTGACTAAAATATCCTTTGGAATATCTGCATGGAAACAGTCAATGTACTGCAGAAATACAGCATGCAGGCGCTCACGGAAGTAATGCATGAAAACATCGTTGCTGTCGGAACGAAAGATGGCGGCCAGATCGTTCTTTTGGTCGCGGACGTGCCATAGAATATGAGATAACCTGACCGCAATATCTGTATCGCGTCCTGCCCAGGGACACGGGTCCTCTTCGAAGATCGGGCAAAACAGTTCGTTGCACAATGCATCAAGCAGAAGATCCTTTGTTTCAAAATGCGCATAGAATGTGCTTCTGCCGACATCTGCCAAATCGAGTATTTCCTGAACGGTGATGTGGTCGTATCGTTTCGTTTCCAGCAGACTTCGAAAAGCATAAAAGATGGCTTTTCGGGTCTTGAATTGTCTTTTGTCCATTGTGTTTTCCCCTGAACAATATTTGTTATTTGTCCTGTATCATACATTTTAGCGATTTTGGTTGTTGTATCAATTTTAGGCTATGATATAAAGAAACAAAGTGTTTCATAACAAACAAAGTATACTATAAAACTGAAGGGGTGTAAAGATGGAATCTGATAAAAAGATTCTAATCGTGTTTCTTTTAAATGCCATATTTTCGGTGTTTGAATTGATTGGGGGCACAATAACAGGAAGCGTTGCTATTTTGTCAGATGCGGTGCATGATTTTGCAGATAGTGTCAGTATCGGCATTTCGTATGTTTTGGAAAAGATCAGCAAGAAAAAGCCTGATGAGAATTATACATACGGATATTTGCGCTACTCGCTTTTGGGAAGTCTTATAACGACATTTGTGTTAATTGTTGGTTCGTTTCTTGTAATCGTTCATGCAGTTGATAGGATTATTCATCCCACGATCATAGATCATAACGGGATGATGTTGTTTGCGGTTGCCGGTGTGGTTGTAAATACGGCAGCTTCCCTGCTTTCCGGTGGTGGTTCGCTCAATCAAAGGGCGGTACGCCTGCATATGATGGAGGATGTACTTGGCTGGGTGGTTGTTCTTGTTGGTGCGATCATGATCCGGTTGACCGGGATCGTTTGGATCGATCCGGTTCTGTCGATCGGTGTGGCTTGCTTTATATTGAAACATGCTATCCAAAATCTTAAAAACACATTGGATGTTTTTTTAGATAAGATACCGGAGGATATACAGCTTAGCGAGATCGTGCAGCAGCTT
>JAZNNK010000034.1:0-2294 GCA_045580205.1 Faecousia sp. | reverse complement strand
AGAGGAGTTTCAAGTCGATGTTCGCCCCGTCTATTTCCGCAAGATCCACACAAAGGTCAAAAAGCTGACCGGTTTTGATGCAGAGCGGCTTGAAAAGGGCCTTCGCTTCACGGAGGCGATGGAGCGTTTTCGTGCATGGTGCGGTGACGGCTGCACTTTTATGACCTGGGGCAACGACGATCGAGGCATTCTGGAGCAGAACATCATGCTGCACGATCTGGACTGGGACTGGATTCACGATTGGATCAATTTGCAGCTCATCTACAGTCTGCAGACGGATAGCGACAAGAACCAGAAGGCTCTCTCCGCAGCAATGGAACACTTTGGCATTGAGCAAACCCGCGTGGCGCACGACGCGCTCGGCGACGCTTATAACACCGCGCTTGTGGCCTCACATATGGACATGACAACCGGCATCTCCCAGTATAAGGAAGCGCAGAAGCTTTTGGCCCTGCGTGCGCAGGAACGGGAGGCGCGGCGGGAAAGCAACGCCCTGCGCCCGCACCCGATCGAGCAGTGCAGCTTTGAGGAATATCATGAGCGCACGGAAGTCTTTGAAGACCGGGAAGTCACCGCTCCCCCCTGTCCCGTTTGCGGCGCTGAAATGGAATTCTCCCGCTGGGTCAATCAGGGCGATCACAGATATATGGCGCTGAGCAAATGTGAGGATCACGGTTCTTTTCTCGTTCGGCTGAAGCTTCGCAAAAACGAGCTGGGACTCTGGTCCGCTTCCCGCCTGATCTATCGTGCAGATGACGAGCTGGAGCGGTACTACAAAGAAAAGGCCAGCTCCTCACGGCACAGACGCCGCAGGAGTCGGCACTCCAGAAACGCCAAGAAGAATTAAGTATTAATAATATCCGGATCATATGGGCGGAAGTCCTAAACAGTATCAGTCCCGGCAGATTCTGCCGGGGCTGTTCTTGTTTTTTTACAGCTATGTGATAAAATAAACAAAGCAATCAGGATTACTTAATTTTGACAGTGAGGCAGCAATGGATATTGTAAATCAAAAAATCATCCAGGCAGTAATTGATAAGGCAAATATGGTATGTCCGGATTCCCTGGCGCTGATTGGAATCTATGGTTCGGTTGCTACAGGCGACGATTATGAGAAGTCTGATTTGGACTTGCTTATATTGATTGAGGATGATGAGGGCCGGAAACTGGGCACGGGATTTATTCTGGATGACAAGAATGTTGGCTACGACATATATTGCACCAACTGGTCATCTCTGAGATATGACGCAGAATGCCATCATGCCCATCTGTCTAAATTGATGGATTCACAAATTGTGTATATAAAAAATCAAGATGCATATAACGAATTATGCACATTGAGAGAGCAGGCAAAGCGGCTTCTTGAATCCACAAAGCGTTTCCAAAGGGCAAATGAATCCCTGAATCAAGCTAAAATAGCCTACGCAAATGCCTGTCTATGTGAAACCTTGGGGCAGGTACGTTTGGAAGCATGCGGAGTGATATCTTATCTTTTGGATGCGGTAATGCTTTACCACGGGAAATATTTTAAGCGCGGTGTGAAAAGAACGTTTGAGGAGTTGTCCGCCCTTCCGGTTGATGATGTATTTGTACAATCGATTCAAAATACGGTTATCAGCAAAGAGATCGATCAACTGCGCGATTTGCTGAAACAGCTTATTCTCTATGCCGAAAGCCATATACGAAAAGAGGAGCATAAAGCAGAAGCTTCAGAAGCTTTGTCCGGAACTTACGAAGAAATGTATTCAAACTGGAGGAACAAAGTTGAAGAAGCGGAAAATAACGCTGATGCTTTTGCTTCTTTTATGAACATGTGTAGCCTTCATTTTATGCTTTCTGAGATTGCCGAGACTGTGGCAATAGGGTCGTTCCCTGTAATGGACGAGTACAGCCCGGATTCTCTTGAGGATAATACGAAAACATTTGATAAGTATTTACAAAAATACGAGAAAGCTTATATGCGCGCAGGAATAAGCGTCAAACGGTTTGCTGATGTTGATGAATTTACTGCTAACTATTTGCGCCAATAGCAGGTCAATGGTGCGCTTTAATTTACAATTCCGCGTCTTGCGTCGAGCGCGATACCTGCCTCAGCAAATAGGAAACAGATCTGAATGGGCCATAAGAAACGGAGCGTATCGAGGACCGATACGCTCCGTTTGCTGTCTTACGAACGCTCGCCGTAGGACCCGGATTTTACTTTACGGCTGGTGAGAGAATTTCTGCTTTGCTTTCTGCACCTTCTGCATATCGGCAGGCTCAACCTGATACCAGCCATTGGTCTGCATCGTGGT
>JAZNNK010000033.1:0-3954 GCA_045580205.1 Faecousia sp. | reverse complement strand
CACACATGAACGCCGTTTTCAATAATACAGCCATGGTCAACTATTGCTCCGCAGTTGATTATACAGCCTTTTTCGACCACTGTATCTGTATTCACCATGGCATTGGGAAGTACAACGGTTCCTTTTTCAAGTCTTGCCTTTGGGCTGATATAGGCCGTTTTATGGACAATTGTCGGGATATTTGCACCATTTTCCTCCAGCTTTTCAATAAATGAAATTCTCGCTTCATTATTACCGAAAGCAGGATATATTTCTATGTCATCGGAAATGAATGTCTCGAAATCCTCACATTTACCGACAACATTATCATCTGTTTTATTGTCGTCAAGAAAAACTATTCTCTCGTACATTCCCGACTGCTCTGCAACATCGCAAACCGTCTGTCCGTAGCCGCCTGCACCTATTATTACTAAAGTCATTCTACCACCTCGAAGAATGTGTCGGGTTTACCCGGGTCAAAGCATTCATTTGCCCACATTACAGTTATAAGATCCTCTGTTTCGGAAAGATTTATAATATTGTGTGTATATCCCGGAAGCATATGTATTGCCTCTATCTTATCTCCGCTCACTTCAAAATTCAGCACTTCGTCAGAACCGATTTTTCGCTGCTGGATAAGACCGTGGCCGCTTACAACAATAAAGAACTCCCATTTCGTATTATGCCAGTGCTGTCCCTTTGTAATGCCGGGTTTTGAGATATTCACGCTAAACTGGCCGCACTTTTCTGTTTTGAGAAGCTCTGTAAAGCTGCCTCTTGCATCCTCGTTCATTTTCAGAGGAAAAGACACCTTCTCCTTTGGAAGGTAGCTCAAAAACGTACTATACAGCTTCTTATCAAAGCTGTTATACGGGATCTCCGGCATGAGCAGTGTGCTTGACTGCGCCTTAAACTTCTCAAGCAGCGCAACGATCTGACCGAGCGTTGCCTTGTGCGTAACAGGCGCGGCACAGTAACGTCCGCTTTCGCAAAATACGGCATTTAAACCGTCAAAATCACAACGGTGCTCCTTGCTTTCGAGTGCATCAAGCATTTCATCAACAAGGTCATCAATATACAAAAGCTCCAGCTCTACCGACGGGTCATTAACTGTTATAGGCAGGTCGTTTGCAATATTATTACAGAATGTTGCTACGGCACTGTTATAGTTGGGTCTGCACCACTTGCCAAACAAATTCGGAAAGCGGTACACCAGAACCTTTGCGCCTGTCTGCTCACCGTATGCAAAGAGCAGCTCTTCCCCGGCTTTTTTACTTCTTCCATAATCGCTGTCATAACGCCCAATGCAGGTTGCCTGTATAGACGATGAGATCATTACCGGGCAGAAATTGCTGTACTTTTTGAGCATATCCAGGAGCTGGCTTGTAAAGCCAAAGTTGCCCTGCATAAATTCCTCGGGATTCTGCGGACGGTTGACACCTGCCAGATGAAAGACAAAATCGCACTTTTCACAGGCCTGTGCAAGCTCTGCTTCCGTCGAATCGATATCGTAAAGATAAAGCTTATCCACCGTCAACGCAGGGCGTGTTCTGTCTTTCCCGTCGCGAATATTTTTGAGAGCTTCCGTAAGATTGCGTCCAACGAAGCCCTTGGCGCCTGTTACGAGTATGTTCATATTACTTTTCGTCCTTTGCAAGTTCGTCCTGGATATACTGCAGGCTTGCGATCTTTGCTTTTGTTTGTTCAACAGTCAAAAGTGTTGTGTTGTTGGAATCGAACTCGTGCAGCGGATTCCTGTCTTTATCGCCATTATTAAAGAAATTATCATAATTGAGATCGCGGGTATCTGCCGGCACGCGGTAGAAGTTACCCATATCCACTGCATGTGCGCACTCTTCATTGGTAAGAAGTGTTTCATACATTTTCTCGCCGTGCCGGATTCCGATGACCTTAATGCTGCTTTTGTTTTCTTTATCAAACAGCTCAAGCACCGCTTTAGCCTGCGTTTCGATGGTGCAAGCCGGCGCCTTCTGAACAAGAATATCTCCGTTGACGCCGTGCTCAAACGCAAACAGAACCAGATCCACCGCCTCATCCAGCGACATAATAAATCTTGTCATAGAAGGATCGGTGATGGTGATGGGATTTCCCGTCCGGATCTGATCGATCCAAAGGGGGATAACCGATCCGCGTGAGCACATTACGTTGCCGTAACGGGTGCAGCAGATCTTTGTTTTTGTTGTGGTGCGCGATTTTGCAACAGCCACTCTCTCCTCCATAGCCTTGGAAATACCCATCGCATTGACCGGGTATGCGGCCTTATCGGTGGAAAGGCAGATCACACATTCAACGCCTTCGTCAATAGCCGCCGTTAAAACATTATCTGTACCGATCACATTCGTGCGCACTGCCTCCATCGGGAAAAACTCGCAGGAAGGCACCTGCTTCAGAGCTGCCGCATGGAATATGTAATCCACGCCGTGCATTGCATTTTTTACCGACGCAAGATCGCGGACATCGCCAATATAGAATTTGATCTTATCGGCAACCTCGGGCATCTTCGCCTGAAACTCATGACGCATATCATCCTGCTTCTTTTCATCGCGCGAGAAAATTCTGATCTGGCCGATATCGGTTTTCAGGAACCGGTTCAGCACCGCGTTGCCAAAAGAGCCCGTGCCTCCGGTAATGAGCAGCGTTTTGTCTTTAAAAAAGCTTTTTTCCATCATTACAATCTCCAATACGTCATTTTACTTTCATTGAGCTCGGATACTTTATATAGTCCCTTCACATCGACCAGAACCTTCTGGCTGTCGTCGCATGCTTTAAACAACTTTTTAATGTCGCACAGGGATAATGCTTTAAATTCATTATGCGCGACGGCAACGATCACGCAGTCTGCATCGGCTACATCCTCCAGCTTTGTGAGCGTAACGCCGTATTCGTGCATAGCATCTCTTTCACTTGCCCAGGGGTCTACAACAACCGGTGTGATCTCATATTCTCTAAGACGCTTAATAATATCGTCCACCTTGGAATTTCTTGTATCCGGACAGTTCTCCTTGAAGGTCAGACCCAGAATAACGACCTTCGATTTTTTAGGAGCCTGTCCAACGGTGATCATATTTTTGATTGCCGCATCTGCAACAAACTTGCCCATGCTGTCGTTGATGATCCGGCCATTAAGAACGATCTGGCTGTGATAGCCAAGCTTTTCTGCCTGATACGTAAAATAATAGGGATCAACACCAATACAGTGTCCACCGACAAGACCGGGGCGGAAGCCAAGCGCATTCCACTTCGTATTCATGCCGTCGACGACCTCGTTCGTGTCAATATCCATCTTATCAAAGGCCATTGCAAGCTCGTTCATAAAAGCAATATTGATATCGCGCTGACTGTTTTCCACGACCTTGATCGCTTCCGCAGTTCTGAGATTGCTGACAGGATAGGTTCCGACTTCAATCACAATATCGTACACTGCCTTAATGGTTTGAAGCGCCTCTTCGTCGCAGCCGGATACGATCTTTGTAATATTTTCCAGTCTGTGGATCTTATCACCGGGGTTGATTCTTTCGGGAGAGTAGCCGACCTTAAAATCCACACCGCACTTCAGGCCAGATTCTCTTTCTAAGATCGGAACGCATACATCTTCCGTGCATCCGGGATATACGGTAGACTCAAATACAACGTAAGAGCCCTTCGTAAGATTTCTGCCTACGATCTGAGAAGCACCGATCACCGGTGTAAGATCCGGCGTATGGTCTGTATTGACCGGAGTAGGCACGGCAACGATATGAAATTTTGCCTTCCGCAGGTCCTTTTCATCCGAAGTAAATTGCACGGTCGTGTTCCGGATCACTTCATCGCCGACTTCTTTTGTCGGGTCCACACCGTTTTTATACAACTCAATTTTGGCTTTATTCAAGTCAAACCCGATCACATCAACGCCTTTACCTGCAAACGCAACGGCAATGGGCATAAGTCGGATCGTAGCCATGTCGTTCTGTGAGC
>JAZNNK010000032.1:0-9758 GCA_045580205.1 Faecousia sp. | reverse complement strand
CTGAGTAAACTACGCTTTTTACATTACTCGACTAGCCCTTCTCGAATAATCATAAGGTGATGCAAAAATGTTGCATCACCTTTTTTATATTTATAGAAAAATTTGACGGGATGTGATATAGTAAAAAAAATTAAAACGGAGGCTTAAAATGGATAAAAAAACAATTTCTCGCATTTTAAAAGATACCGCCTACGTTCGCACCGGCGGCAGTTTGGAGGAATTTAAAGCAGCCAAGTACATTCAAAATGAATGTGCCGCATTTGGTTACAACGCGAAGCTTCAAAGCTTTGAAGTTGATATGGCTGCGATACAAAATGTCAACCTTACAGCCGACGGCAGCGAAATCACCTGCAAGGGATACCTGTGCGCAGGATCGGCAGACATTGAGGCACCACTTTACTACTTAACTGATAACTCGCCCTATTCCCTCTCTCAATGCAAGGATAAAATCGTGCTCATCGACGGGTATTTAGGCTACTGGAAATATCGGGACCTGCTCGATCATGGTGCTGTTGGTTTTATTACATATGACGGAAACGCAAACTATGCAGATAATGATATTGATCAGCGTGAGCTCCGTACTTATGTCTCTAACGGCAATAAGATTCCGGGTGTAAATATCAACGCAAAAGATGCCATTCGTCTGATCGAATCCAATGTAAAGACCGTTCGTATACAACTAAACCAAGACGAATTTAAGGGACAATCACACAATGTAATACTGGATTTGCCGGGCAAATCTGAAAAGTATATCGTTCTGACCGCACACTACGACTCCACTTCCCTATCCGAAGGCGCATATGATAACATGTCAGGTTCTATCGGACTTTTGCACATGGCAGAATATTTTTCCAAACATGAGCACCACTTCGGACTTCGATTTATCTGGTGCGGAAGCGAAGAGCGCGGTCTTTTAGGCTCTAAGGCATACTGCAACACGTCTGCTCTTGATAATATCGTTCTGAATGTAAACCTTGATATGATCGGTTCTATTATGGGCAAAATGATCGCCTGCTGCACTTCTGAAGAAAAACTTGTTGGCTACATAGAGTACTTTGCATCTGAAACGGGCATGGGCTGTACTGTTCGGCAGGATGTATATTCAAGCGACTCAACGCCTTTTGCCGATCACGGCATTCCTGCCATATCCTTTGCAAGAATTGCTCCGGCAAACACTGCGACCATCCATAACCGATATGATACATCTGCGGTATTAAGTCTTGATCAAATGGAAAAAGACATACAATTTATCTGCGCGTTTGTTCAGCGCATGGCAAACGCTGCTTACTGCCCTGTAAAACGGGAAATACCGGATAATATGAAAGAAAAGCTTGATGAGTACCTCTTAAGAAAGAGACCGAAGGATCAATAAACAACGCGCCCCGGGGACTGTTGCCCCGGGGCGCATTTTTTATTCCATAATAGCTGCAAGCAAATCTCTGTTTGCCTTCAGATCCGGCAGTATAATATCCATACCCCTGATGGTTTCGAATTTATAAGCGCCATTAGCAGGGATCTGCTGTGTGTCAACTTCAAGGCTGGAAAGCATCGGAAGAATCTGTGCCGTATAACTCAAAATCTCCACATTGGAAAGATCTGTTGTCAAAAGCGGAAGGATCTGGTTCAGAAAACCGTTGATTTGCGACACGCTCATTGACTTAGCCTTCTCTAAAAGCACACTCAACACGACTCTTTGCCTATTTGTGCGGCCAAAGTCTGCATTTCCAACATCTCTAATTCTGGAATAAGCAAGTGCCTGTGAACCATTGAGCTCATTCTCTCCTGCAACAAGCGACCATTCTCCCGCATTATCCTCAATATCCCAGTTACCTCTTCTGTTTAGATAATCTGCTTCTGCCTGTGTCAGCGTGATCTTGATGCCGCCAAGCAGATCGATCACCTGTCTGAATCCGGAAAAATCAATCTCAACATTACCATCTATCTGCACACCGAAATTCTTATAAATACACTCATTCAAAAGCTTTATCCCGCCCAACGCATAACTGACATTGATGCGATTATCCTGATACCCGGGAATCTGTACATACATATCCCGCATAAATGAGCTCATTGTTACGGTTTTTGTGGACTTATTGATCGTACAAAGAATCATGGAATCCGAACGGGCACGCGTCTCACCCGGACGTTTATCCTGTCCGATCAGCAATATATTGATGATATCTTTGTTCTTGGGGATCGGTTCTATATCACCATCGCCCCATTCAACGCCTTCACCCTCAACAGAAGTCCCAGAAAAATCTGTCTGATTCAGAATTTCTTCAATTTCGGAGGAAGAAAGTACATCACTGGATTCATTCGGATCTGTTCTATTGACCATTGACAGCAAGCTGTCTACATATAACAAAGCAGCTATAAGCACTGCAAGAACAACAAACAACACGATACACAGCGTGATCAGTGCCGTTCGCTTGGCGGAAGAAGTTTTCTTTTGTTCTTTCATTTCTTACCAGCCTCCTAAATTTTTCTATAAGCTATGCATGAAGTATCTTCTTATATAAGCATGCTTTATTATTAAATTCCAAATCACAATTCTCCGTCATAAGATATGTTGCAATCCGGGATAAAAATTCTCTGTTTGTGGGACATTGACCATGCGCAACATTATTTGGAAAATATACGTTCCAAATACGATTGTCCCGATTTTCCCATGCATCCTCTATTGCGCTGCGTATTGCGCGCTCGACACATGATGCACTGCTGGCACATTTTGCAGCCACTGTCGGATAAACGACCTTCGTGATCGCAAGCCCGGGATCATCCATCATAAATGATGTCGCAATACTTATATAGCGGTATCCCTTGAGCTTTGAACGCACATGCAGCAGCGCAAGAATCTCTTCCGCCGTATGTACATCCTGATAATGACCATTCGGCAGTGCAGCCTCTAACCTGCTCAGATCAGAAAGACGCGCCACGACAGCAGATAAACTACAAGGCTTCATCATTACATAGCTTACTCCATGCATCTTCAAGCTTTGTAATGTATATTCACTAATATACTGCGTCGTTGCCAGTACGACGGGATAACACTCCACTTTCTCAACCAGTTCGAGCACGCGAATTCCATCCTGTCCCGGGAGCATCAGATCCAGACATACTATATCCGGTAAAAATGACTTAATCAAGCTGACCGCATCATTTCCGTCTGTACATGTACGCACCTCAAAAGCACCACCGGTCAGATCAGAAAGCGTTTTGCAAAATATTTCAGAGCTATCCGCTATTAACAATTTTCGCATATGATCAACGCCTTACTATCTAATCTGCATTTATCATACCACATGAACAGTTCGTTTTCAACAAGTTCCGACACGAACTTATCGACAAAAATTCGACAATTTTCGATTTATATATTTACAAAAAACAAGATAATTTAATCATTGCCAAAAAACGGCGGAAAGAGATTATTGAACCAATCTTCAAAATAGCTATCGGAAGTGTTCTCTTCTGTGTTTGATGATGTCAATTCCTTGGGTTTTTCATCAAAAGTAATATTCATATTGACCTCTGCTCCACTGCGGAAGACTGTAATAGTCGTTGTCTCACCTGCTTCAAAGTTCCGCAAAACACGGGAAAGCTCCGCTACCGATCCGACCGAATAACCGCCTATATTGATGATGATATCTTTTGCGCAGATTCCGGCTTTCTTTGCGGCGTATCCATTTACAACATCAACAACATATGCGCCAGCGGGGAAATCGTAATTTACAATAACCGATGCATCAACATCTTTGACAGAAACACCCAAATATGCGGAGCGCACATAACCGTACTCATAAAGGTCTTCTACAATTCCCTTTACGTCATCGATCGGGATTGCAAATCCAATGCCTTCAATCGTTGCGCCCGAAGAACTTGTTCCGGAGTATTTTGCAGTCGTAATTCCCACGACCTCTCCTTTCATATTTAAAAGAGGTCCACCGGAATTTCCTGAGTTTATAGCCGCATCTGTTTGCAGCATATTGGTTGTTGTGCCGTCTGTTGTAACAACGCGATCCTTTGCGCTGATATATCCAACTGTCAAAGTGGCTGTAAGCTCACCCAACGGATTTCCAATCGCCGCTACCTGTTCACCAACTGCCAAATCATCACTGCTGCCAAGCGTAACACACGGATGATCGATTATATCGACCTTCATTAATGATACATCATTAGCCTTATCATAACCTACCAGCTTTGCAGTATGCTCCTGTCCGGCATAGGTAGTAACAACAATCTTAGTCGCGCCCTCAATAACATGGTAATTAGAAACTATGTATCCGTTTGCAGAGATCACAAAACCTGAACCAACCGAATTTTGCGTTGCGATCGATACGATTGTCTGCACATTCTGCTCATACACCTGCGCCGGTGTAAGACCGGAAGAAGGAACAACAACGTCCGAGCCGGAGTCATTAGAGGCCTTATTTATTTGATCGAGCTGCTGCTGCAGGACATTTACTTTATTATTCATCACCTGTGTCAAAAGATTCATCTCATTACGCCAATGCTGATTGATAAGTAGCGTCGTAATACCGCAGCTGCCCGATACAAGCACAATCATCAGCAAACAAGCTATCAACTTTTTAAAAGTCTTGTTCCCGCCTGTTTTTTGGGGTGAGGTAACCGGTGTTGCTACACTTGCTGTGCTGCAACTGTAGGCATGTGTATACGGTATTTCATATGGTGAATCCGCGAAGGGGGATGTTTTCCTGCCCGCCTTATCATCATATTTAGGTATTTGTGGCTCACAGCGGCTTTCAGGTGTTTCCTGATATTGATTTTCGATTATGTCCATTGTTAAACCTCCGTTATCTCATCTGACGGTTATTATATCAGACACATATGAAATATTTATGTACATATTGATAAATCTGCCTAATTCTAAGTGATTTTATAATTTAATAATATCATATACATGAAGTTCGTCAAGCATGAAAACAAAAAGAACCGTCTAACTATTAGCTATCTTTAAGGGGCGCTCTTCAAAAAGAAAAGCGCCCCAATCGTGTTTGTATTATCGATCGACTTTCTTATTTCTTGCGAAAGGACATGCAATCTGTGCACTGATCAAGCGTAGGGTTTGCTTCATGCGTGCCAACAAGGATTCGATCCAGAGAGCAATAGTTTGCCTCATCACAGTGATGTGCGCACTGCTTTACAGTACATTCAATGCTTTTGTTAGCGTTACAATTCATAACAGTTACCTCCTTTATTTGAATTCTGTATTAGTATGGTCGCGAGACATTTTTTCATGCAGTAAATAAAAAATTTTTTCTATTCAAATATTGATAAGATACGCAAAATACATGCTTTTTCTATTTGTAGGAATTGACATTTCCCTATAGCAAATGTATAATATATCAGGAAATTCCCGATTACGGGTACAGTATTACTGAAGGCGCCTGTGCGCTTTTAAAAGAAAGGAAATTTGCCATGATTTACAGTAGCGAAGTACAACACATGTGCTCCGTAGCAAAGGGCGCCTATCACGGTCCTGCTCCCATCCCCGAAGAGGGCAAGTGGGTACAGGTAAAGGAAATTAAGGATGTCAGTGGTTTTACACACGGCATTGGCTGGTGTGCTCCTCAACAGGGCTGTTGCAAGCTTACTTTGAACGTCAAGAACGGAATTATCGAGGAAGCTCTTGTTGAGACACTTGGCTGCTCCGGTATGACTCACTCTGCCGCTATGGCTTCTGAGATCCTCATCGGTAAGACAATTCTTGAAGCATTGAATACCGACCTTGTATGTGATGCGATCAACACCGCTATGCGTGAGCTGTTCCTGCAGATCGTATACGGCCGCAGCCAGTCCGCTTTCTCTGAGGACGGTCTTGCTGTCGGCGCGTCTCTTGAAGATCTCGGCAAGGGTCTTCGCAGCCAAGTCGGAACAATGTTTGCCACTAAGGTAAAAGGTCCTCGTTATCTGGAAATGGCGGAAGGCTATGTTACCCGCTGTGCTCTGGATGATGACAATCTGATCACCGGTTATGAATTTATTAACTTGGGCAAGATGATGGACTTTATCAAAAAGGGCGATGATGCCAACACGGCTATGGAAAAAGCAAAGGGTCATTACGGCCGCTTTGAAAATGCCGCTAAGTACATCGATCCCCGCCACGAATAAGAGGAGGTGCACATAATGGCTTTGTTTGAAGGTTATGAAAGAAAAATCGACAAGATCAACGGTGTCCTCGCTCAATATGGTTTGAAATCCGTTGAAGAATGTCGCGCAATTTGTCAGGAAAAGGGTTTTGATCCCTATACGATCACAAAGAACATTCAGCCTATCGCATTTGAGGATGTTGCATGGGCATATTGTGTTGGTGCTGCAATCGCACTGAAAAAGAACGTTTCCAATGCTGCTGAAGCTGCTGAAGCAATCGGCATTGGTCTGCAGGCATTCTGTATCCCCGGCTCTGTTGCTGAGGACCGCAAGGTCGGTATCGGACACGGCAATCTGGGTGCCATGCTCCTCCGCGATGAAACGAAGTGCTTTGCTTTCCTCGCCGGACATGAATCCTTTGCTGCAGCAGAGGGCGCTATCGGTATTGCCCGCTCTGCCAACAAAGCAAGAAAAGAGCCCCTGCGCGTCATTCTGAACGGTCTTGGCAAGGATGCTGCACAGATCATTTCCAGAATCAACGGCTTTACCTATGTCCAGACCCAGTTTGACTATCACACCGGCGCTCTGAACATTGTTAAAGAATGGAAATATTCCGACGGTGAGCGTGCTGCTGTTAAATGCTATGGCTGCGATGATGTTCGCGAAGGCGTTGCTGTTATGCGCCACGAAGGTGTTGATGTTTCGATCACCGGCAACTCCACGAACCCCACTCGCTTCCAGCATCCCGTTGCAGGCACCTACAAGAAGGAATGCCTCGAGACCGGCAGAAAGTACTTCTCTGTTGCTTCCGGTGGCGGCACAGGCCGTACTCTGCATCCGGATAACATGGCGGCAGGTCCTGCTTCCTATGGTCTGACCGATACAATGGGTCGCATGCATGGTGATGCACAGTTTGCAGGTTCCTCTTCTGTCCCTGCTCACGTTGAGATGATGGGCTTCCTGGGTGCAGGCAACAACCCGATGGTCGGCATGACCGTCTCCGTTGCCGTTGCTGTTGAAGAGGCCATTAAGAGATAATTTTTACAAATATTTTTTACCCGGGAATCAGATCGGATCGATTCCCGGGTAATTTTTATCACTTCTTATATGCAATTGGTTCTGTTAAATACTGCTCCCAAATATAGACATCTGTTTTTTTCTTCCAATTCCATGCATCCCGAATGCCTTTGCACAGCTTCAAGAGTTTTGCCTGCATAATCTCCGATTGAAACAGTTCATCATTACCTTCCCTTAACGCGTATACAAACAAACGGCTACGATCTTCTGCAACAGATGATGTCGACTCTATATCTGCAAACGCAATATCAGATCCAGTTAAATACTGCTGTACATTTTGAGTATCACCATATGAGAATCCCTCAGGATTCAATGATGACCAATCATCAATAACAGAACTGTTGCCCAATATGTTTGTACAAACAATGTTTCCGATTCCGTACAAAATAGTATCCCTGATATTGCTTTCAGCTGTGATCACAATATACGCATCTGCGTTTTTCCAATACTGCGCACCGATCGTTCCACCTGCAATACTGCGAACAATGCAGATGCGAATCTGCTTTGTAACGCTCTTATACAGAAAATTCTCCGGGAACTTGGCTAAAATCTGCTCCAGTTCATCCAGACAATACTCGATTGCCTCCGTCTGATACTCCTGCTCCATATTATAATTTCCTGAATTACTGACTGCATCCTGCAAGATCCGGATATTAACGCCGTACTTGCTATTGAGTGCAGAAACACGATCCTTGCACTTTTTTAGTCCTTCTGTATCCGGTGTTTCCATTGTATAAAGCGGACCGGTATAAATAGTATCATCATTTATTAGGGACATATCAATATCCCATCTATACAGGACAGGCGCACCATTATCATATGCCAGCATCCATACATACTCCCCCGCAGATATGACCGATACGGGATCATATATACCCGATAAAAATACACTTGCTGTTTTTTTACCGCTATCTAACCGGTAAAACTCAAGCTTTATTCCTTGCTCATCTTCTATATGTTGCACCACACCATTTAATGACAGTGCAGAAGCAAGATTATCTTGTACTGTAAAAACTAAAGGTGTCTCTTCCTCATCCTTATTGCCAAATATCTGCTGTAAAACGATCCCGTCCTTACGCAAAGCCAAATAGCGGTCTTCATATGTATCCAATGAGACGATTGCCTGATCAGAGCTCAAAAGCGCGCCGTTATCTCCGGATAAATAAATAACACTCATCCTGCCTTGTTGATCTTTTACTTCACAGGAAAAAACTGCCCCGTCAAAATAAACATCTTGCATTTGCTGACTCAGGCAGCTTTGCTTTCTAACCAGTCGAGACACACCTGTATCAGGATCAAGTGCGCGAATCTCATCCATAATACAATAATAGATCTCAGCCGTCTGCGGGTGAACGACCACCCTCCCGTTTACGCCCTCAGGTAAAACTACCGATTCTGTCTGGCGGAGCCTCTGATCAAGATAAACAACCGATCCGTTCTCGTCACGGTAGTATACCGCCGAATCCGTTATCTGCAAGTATGCATTCGTATCTAATAAATCTTCATCAATTATCTTTGATCCCAGGATATCACCTTTATCGTAATGAAGAATCTCCAAAGAAGATCTTTCTCCTTTAGAAAGCATTACGACATTATCCTTCATAGCATATATACCAACATATCCTCTGCCCATCAGCGGATACGCACGAACCGCACCGTTTGTATGCTGTTCTACAACACTGTCCGGCAGATACAATCCCGGATTTTTATCTCCACCTATATGTAAATCATCATTTTGCGACGGATCTGCTTGCGTACATCCGGTAAAAAGCAAAATAACCAAAAAGAGCCATGCAACCCTTTTTTTCATATTTATTGCCTCCTCGCAAGAGTGTAATCGTCTCCCTGACGGTAATATGGGCACTTCGCATTGGTAAGGACATGATACATTTCATCTTCGTCCAGGTCCATAATGCAGCAATACTCATCGTATTCTTCATCATAATCGAAATACCAGCACGACTCGCATTGATCCATAGCTGCCCTCCGTTACAGATTTTTAAGATATTCAGACACATCGAAGCATTTTAGCTTTTCATCTCGCCGAAGGTACAACGGATGATGCGGATGTCCCTTTTTGCTTATCTTGCCGGCACTATACCACGTTGCTCCAAATACTTCTCCTATTTCCACCATATCGCGTACACAATCCGGCAGATATGCGCGTTTTTCTATGATTGTTCCCCAAGCCGCCCATACTGAAGGTTTTGAAGATATAGACAGTATGTAGCGAAACGCCTCCATATTCTCTTTATGCAGAAGATCGTTACAATTACGTTCCATTGCATCCGGATCTGTGGCTCTCTGCGCATAAACATTGAACATAATAAAACTGTCGTGGCCGTTGAAATGAGCAATGCGCTCGACCGATTTCAATGTGTTGTCAAGGTCATCGGGGGCGGCGGTCGACGGGTTGATGCCGATGCAGATGAGAGGATCTTTTCCGCGGGTGCCGAGAATATATCGGTATTCGCTGTAAAAGGGAGGAACATAAAGCCATTTTCTTATGTCATAGTCCTTCTGATCTTCAAGCGCGCTGCAGAGAGCTTCATCAAAGGTAAGAAGCTTAAGAT
>JAZNNK010000031.1:0-17531 GCA_045580205.1 Faecousia sp. | reverse complement strand
CAATGCCGATTTGCGCACCCTGCCCAACATGACTGCCGGGATGAAAATTATAAAAATTCCCAGGCAACAGAGACATGCGACGAAGATCATCACACAGCATATCTGCAGCAAATTCTCTCATTCCTGGTTTTAATGTACATAAATTCATAGTATATGCACCATGTGCAACCAGCTTTCCAAATCCCTCCGCCTGCAGAGTCTCAACTGCTTTTTGTGCATCGATCGGATCTTCTTTTCTTGCTTGACTGCCTCTCGGATTGCGTGTAAAGAAAGCAAATGTGTTCGCACCGATAGATTGCGCTGTTCGAATCATTGCCATATTGCCGTCTGATGCAGATAAATGACATCCTAAATACAACATTTCATATGCCTCCTTTTGTGCATACGATATCATATTTTTACTCAAAAATCAAATTATTCATTTACGCAAATAAATGTTTGTGATATTATATAAAAAAAGAGGCGGAGGGATATGCATGCCAAAATCCGATAACCAAAAAATTAAGATTTTATATATTCTTGACTACCTCGAGACCAACTCGCATGAGAAAAATCCGGTAAAAGCATCTACGCTGATTTCTATGCTAAAAAATCAGTATAGTATTTCCTGCGATCGTAAAACCGTATACTCAGATATTGCTGCTCTTCAGGATTACGGCATAGATATCATCTCTATTCCGGGCAAAAACGGTGGTTATTATATTGGCTCGCCAAGAAATTTTCAACTCTCTGAGCTAAAACTTTTGATTGATGCAGTTCTGTCCAGTCGCTACTTAACAGAAAAGAAATCTCAGCAGCTGATCGAGAAACTTTGCAGACAGTGTAATGAATATGATGCCGATCTTCTTCGCAGAAACATTTATGTCTCAGGGCGCGTTAAGAGCATGAATGAATCCATTCTTTATAATGTAGATGCCATACAGGACGCCATCAGTCATGGAAAACAGATCAGCTTCCGGTATTTTGACTGGGACATCACAAGACAGCGAAAATATAGAGAAAAAGAATACCTGGCAAGCCCTTACGGACTATGCCAGGATAATGAAAACTGCTATTTACTTGCTTTTTCTGAAAGGCACGGCGTTACATCTTATCGCGTTGACCGGATGGCTGACATTGTGATCCATGAGCAAAACAGACTCCCCTGCCCGCAGCTTACCGGCAAAGCGCTGGTTGAACATGCAAATAAAATGTTCCAAATGTACTCCGGAGCTGCAGTAAATGTGAAAATGCGTTTTCACCGTAGTCTGATCAATGTAGTAATAGACCGTTTCGGAAAAGATATTATGCTTATTCCGGAAGATGAAGATTTCTTTAATTTCACTGTGCCGATCGCAGTTTCTCCCATGTTCTTAAGCTGGATTATCGGCTTTGGTGATAAAGCGAAGATCCTCTACCCCGAATCGGTTATAGAAGATTGCAGGAATATGTGTGAAAAAGCTATGAAACAGTATCAGTAAGTGTAACCGATCTTAAAAGTTCCTGCCAGGTTTGTGAAAGCTGACCTGCATCGGCTGCATTTGCCATAACACTCACGGCATAATGATATGCACCATCGTCAAGCAAGACCGCCTTACCGACCTGATCTCCTTCCTCCGTTGCAGAGGTCCAGACAAGATCATATCGCCTTGCGTTATTTTGCTTTGTCTCAATAGCCGTCAGATCATCCTTACTATAGCCTGTTATCTGCCGTATTGTTGCATCAAGATCTCCTGATTGCATTGTCTGAACTGTGATCGTATACTGATTGCAAAAATACAACTTTCCGGAAGTCTGTCCCTCCATGACATACAGCGACGCATCCTCCGGCAGGTCAAAAATGACCTCCTGTAGATCCTGCTGCTGCACATCGCTATAAACATCTGCCAACGTTTCAAAAGTTTCCTGTGTGCTGCAGCCTGCAAAAAATGTAAACAAAAATACAACTAAGATCAATCTTTTCACAAGGATCCCTCCAGAAAGGCTATTATGGATTTACTGCTTGTTTACCTGATAATAATTAATGCAGCCGGTTTTTTTCTTATGCTTGCAGACAAGAAAAAAGCAATCAGAAAAAAACGGCGCATTCCGGAAGCTGTTTTACTCAGCGTCTGTTTGACAGGAGGAAGCCTGGGCATTTTAATCAGTATGCGTCTGTTTCGGCATAAGACACTGCATGTAAGCTTCTTTGCAGGCGTACCGGTCATTCTATGTCTTCAAATAATTCTACTGATTATTCTATTCATATCTTAATATCTAAAGGGGATGCCGCAATATGCAGCATCCCCTTCTTATCATGATTGTATAATTGCTTCGGCACAAAGCATACCATCTACCGCTGCAGACATAATACCACCTGCATAACCTGCACCCTCTCCGGCAAGATACAGTCCTTTAATATACGGTGATTGCTTCGATTCATTTCGCATAATCCGGACAGGCGACGAGCTTCTTGTCTCCGGTGCAGTAAGAACACTACTGTCATCTGCAAAGCCGCTCAACGATTCATTGAGTTTCACAATTGCCTGCGCAAGCGATGCAGTAATTATTTGCGGCAAAACATGATGCAGATCGCACCAGGTAACACTGGGGCGATATGTCGGCTCGACATCTGTAGAAGCGCTACTCGGTCTGTGCGCAAGAAAATCGCCCACCAACTGTGCCGGCGCGCGGTAAGCGCCGCCACCTAAACGAAATGCCTTCTGTTCAATTTCCCTCTGCCATCTAACTCCTGCTAACGGGTCATCGCCCGGAAAATCCTTGGGATTTACGGTAACAAGAAGCGCGGCATTTGCATTCTTTCCGTCGCGTTCTGAATAACTCATGCCATTTGTAACTACACCACCCTCTTCGGATGCAGCTGCAACAACATGTCCGCCAGGACACATGCAAAATGTATAAACTGTCCGGTCCTCCAGGTGCCTGACAAGCTTGTAATCTGCAGGTGGAAGTGCCTTATCTATTATTCCGTACTGCGCATGATCAATATTCCTTTGCAAATGTTCGATCCGGACACCCATTGAAAACGGTTTTGGCTCCATAGGAACATTCCGCTCATGTAAAACAGAAAAAGTATCTCTGGCGCTATGACCGATAGCAAAGATCGCGTGATCGCAGTCTATAATTTCCTTATGATTAACCTCAAGTCCTTTAAGACTACCGTTCTCAAATATAATATCCGTAACCTTACTGCAAAAACGAACCTCACCGCCAAGTGATATAATCTTTTGTCGCAGATTGCGCACAACATTTATCAGTACATCTGTACCGACGTGCGGCTTTGCGTCATAAAGAATACTTTCATTCGCGCCGGCTTCAACAAGCTGATTCAGGATCCAGCATATTCTAATGTTTTTTACGCCTGTGTTTAATTTCCCGTCTGAAAACGTTCCTGCGCCGCCCTCACCAAACTGCACATTACTCTCCGGATCCAGCACCCCTTCGTTGAAAAGTCGCTGAACCTTCTGATATCGCACATCAACATCCTCGCCTCTCTCCAAAATGATCGGGCGCAGACCGGTAAGGGACAGCAAAAGCGCCGCAAACATTCCTGCGGGGCCAAAACCTACCACAACCGGTCTGCTGTCAATAGGATTTGTTACCTTTGGGATCTTATATTTTTGATACTTAATAACCGATGCACGCTTACATTTACTGTTTCTTATAATCTTCTCATCATTTCCTTCAACTAAAACATCAACCGTATAAACGATCCGTACATCCGGTTTTTTTCTTGCATCCACAGATCTGCGTACGATCTGCAGATTGCATATTTTTGAAGCAGGTATGCGAAGCAATCTTGATGCCTCGTATATCAGTTGCGTCTGGCTATGCTCCGGAGGAAATGATATTTCTGATATTCGGATCATAATACGACCTCTCCGGCATGTATTCCGGCACAATATCCGGAACTCCACGCCCATTGTAAATTATAGCCTCCACATCTTCCATCAACATCTAACACCTCACCGCAGGCATATAGTCCGGGTACAAGCTTACTTTCCATTGATGCAGGATCAAAATCTCGCGTTATAACACCGCCTGCCGTAACCTGCGCAGCGTCCATTCCCATCGGTTCAGTCAGGCTTATATTAAAATCCTTCACGCACTTGCAAACCTGCATAAGTTCGTTATCCGATGCATCGGAAAGTTCTGCTCTGTCCATTATACCGGAAGCTTTTGTCAAAACTCTTCCCAGTCGATTATGAAGGATTCCTGTCAGCAGTTCATCAATTGAAACATTTACTTGCTTACGCCTTTTAAGCTCCTCCATAAGCTGCGCATAGGTTATCTCCGGCAAAAAATCCAATCTACACTCCCACAAACCCGGCACACTGCATACATCCCTGGAAACTTCAAAAATCACCGGGCCGGAAAGCCCATAATCAGTAAACTGAAGCTCACCTGTACTTTCCCCCATAAGCAGGTCATCCCGATAAATAGCTGCATGACAATTTGCCCGTACACCCTTAAGCGATTTTAAACCGTGCCAAGAAGAGCGTATTTGTACAAGCGACGGACGAAGAGCGGTTGCCTGATGTCCAAGCTTAGCAAACAATTTATATCCTGCCGAAGTTCCGCCAAGTTTCGTTCCTGCAAGGCCGCCACAGGCAATGATCAGCTTATCGCATTTGATCGTTTCTTTCTCACCGCCAACAAAAAAATGCGCATCTGAATAACGGATATCCTTTACTTCAAAACCTGTATAAAGCTGTACATTTGACCGTTCAAGTGCAAAACGAAGAATATCAACAACAGAATTAGCCTGATCAGAGTACGGATAAACTCTTCCTGACTCTTCTACTGTCGTAAAAAGGCCTAAACTTCTAAACCATTCAATTGTTTTTACAGAATCAAACGCTTTTATTGCCTCAACAGAAAACGCAGGATCATCACCAAAATAATCGGTTTGGCTAAGATTTACATTTGTTAAATTGCAACGGCCATTCCCGGTTGCCATTAGTTTTCTGCCAACACGTGCTTGTCTTTCAAATAAAAGAACCTTCGCTGCAGAATTTTTTGCCGCAGCAAGTGCAGCTGCCATACCAGATGCACCGGCTCCAATAACACCGATTATCATATGCCTCACCTTCCTTTTTTATCATTATACTGTATTTGCAAGTAACAAACAAGAAAAACTTCCTTGCATTCATCATTTGTTATGCTATAATGAGCTATATTGCATAATATAAAGGAGTCCGCCATGAAAATGGATGAAGTCATTGCAAGAATCAATGTTCTTGCAAAAAAGGCAAAAGCAGAACAACTTACACCCGAAGAAATTGCTGAGCGTGATAAATTGCGCAGAATCTATATAGACTCAGTAAAGAGTAATCTTGTCGGGCAGCTTGATAACACATATATCGTACGGCCGGATGGCTCGAAGATAAAATTAAAGAAAAATGGCGAGACTCAATAAAGAGTCTCGCCATTTTTATAATACTTAATTAGAAGGGGTTCTCTGCAGGATAACGGTTACCTGCCTCACGGTTATAACCGATTTCCGTTACGCCTAAATAGCGGAACACTTCAAACAGAGCCTTTCCGTAGTGTCCAAAAGCGACAGCGCCATGATGCGGATAATTCTTCTCCAGAAGTTCATAACGATAGAATCTTGCCATTTCATGAATTGCAAAAATACCGATTGAACCAAAGGAACGCGTTGCAACCGGAAGCACCTCACCCTGTGCAATATAGGCACGAAGCTGTGCATCAGCAGTGCTTTGCAGGCGGAAGAATGTGATCTTTCCGGGAAGAAGATCGCCCTCAAGTGTACCTCTTGTAATATCGGGCTCGATATCCGGCTCAAGGGAATTGTGCATAATGAGCTGATAGCGCATTTCAGGAGAGGACATCTTACAAGAAGGCGTATTACCGCAATGGAAGCCCATGAATACATCATCAGACATATAATTATACTTGCCCTTAATATCATTTTCATAAATATCTCTTGGCACAGTATTGTTAATGTCGAGAAGTGTTACTGCATCTTCTGTAACGCAGGATGCGATATATTCACTAAGCGCGCCCCAGATGTCGACCTCACAAGCAACGGGAATACCGCGAGAAGCAAGACGGGAATTAACATAGCAAGGAACGAATCCAAACTGCGTCTGGAATGCAGGCCAGCACTTATTGGCCATAGCAACGTATGTACGACCGTCGCGATGTGCTTCGATCCAGTCAAGCAGAGTGATCTCATACTGAGCAAGACGAGGAAGAACACCGGGATACAGATTTCCGTTACCAAGCTCTTTCTCCATATCGGCCATAACTTCGGGGATACGGGGATCATCTTTATGTGCGTGGTACGCTTCATACAGATCAAGCTCAGAGTTTTCCTCGATCTCAACACCTAAATCATACAATCTCTTGATCGGTGCATTGCAGGCAAGAAAATCTTTAGGACGAGGGCCAAAGGAAATGATCTTAAGATTACGCAATCCTACAATTGCACGGGCGATCGGCATAAATCCGCTGATATTGTCAGCAACCTCTTCGGCAGTACCGACAGGTCTCTCGGGTATATACGCGCGAACATTACGAAGTGCCAAATTATAACTTGCATTGAGCATGCCGCAATATGCATCGCCTCTTCCACCGATCAGATTATCGCCTCTCTCCTCAGCAGCAGCAGAGAACATAACAGGTCCATTAAATTTCTTAGCAAGCAGCGTTTCAGGGGTCTCAGGACCGAAGTTGCCCAAAAACACAACAAGCGCATTACATCCAGCAGCATTTACCTTAGCAAGTGCATCATCGGCATCACGTTCAGTTTCAACAACGATATCACACTCATAGATATCAATACCGATTGTTTTACATGCTGCAACAACGGCCTTACGGCGCATTTCTGATAAAGAGCGCGGGAAACAGTCTCTGCTGACCGCTACAATTGCGGGTTTAATAACAGGTACATTTTTCATAATATACACTCCTTTATGTTATATGATATCCGTCTTTACAGACAATACTTCAAAAAATGGAGGTTAGCGCGTAAAGTCGACAGACTGATCGCCGATCATGACAGTGAATTTACCGGTGCCAACAACACGGTTCATATTCTCATCGATATAGAATACACTATCATCCGTAATCGTAAATTCGACCTGCTTACTCTCACCGGGAGCAAGCTCGATTTTTTTGAATCCGCGAAGACTCTTGACCGGTCTCGTAATCGGGCAGTAATGATGCTTCAGATACATAAGAACAGCTTCCTTACCTGCACGATCGCCGGTATTTTCAACCGTAACGCTGACCGTATCACCCTCTACCTTAAGATCGCGATAAGCAAAGGTCGTATAGGAAAGACCATAGCCAAACGAGAAAAGTGCTGTCGGATTTTCCTTTGTCTTATCAATATCAGCAAGCTGCGGCCATTCAGGAGAATGATATGCACTTCTTGCCATTTCTCTATAATTATAGTAGCAAGGCAACATTCCGATTGATTTCGGGAAAGAGATTGGCAGCTTTCCGGAGAAGTTAACATCACCGAAGAGCAGATCGCAAATCGCGTTACCGCCCTGTTCGCCGGGATTCCAGGCTTCCAGAACAGCATCAGAAAGATCACATTCCTCACCAATACAATATGGACGACCGGTCTGGAGTACTAAAACGATCGGCTTACCGGTTTCCTTCATAGCGCGCAGCAGTTCTTTCTGAACAGGAGGCAGGCTCAAGGTACAGGAATCAAACGCCTCACCACTTGTAACGTAGTTTCCACCCTCATCATCACCCCAGCCGATTCCAGACCAGGAAGAAGAGTTATCGCCCAACACAGCAACAATAACATCTGCCGCATTTGCTGCACGAATCGCTTCTGTCAGATCCTTCTGTGTTGTAACATTACATCCCTTAGCATAAACAATGCGGTCTTCGCCCAGGTAATTCTTCATAGCATCAAGCAGGGCAACGCTGTACTCTTCCGGTCCTTTCGGTGTATAGCCGCCCAGACGCGGGAAAGCAGCATTCGGGCCAACAACAGCCACCTTGCGTACATCCTTGGACAGAGGCAAAATACCGTTATTCTTCAAAAGAACTGTTGATTCATGCGCTGTACGGCGGGCAAGAGAAATAAATTCAGGCGTATGCAGGGGCATATCCTTCCGGACATAGGGGTTTTCAAACAGGCCCAGGCGGAATTTAATTCTCAGGAGATTTGCAACAGCCGTATCAATCTTCTCAACCGGAATCTCACCGTCGATTACAAGCTGCTTTAATTCTTCATTATAACCATATGCGGACGGGATCTCATGATCGACACCTGCTCTCAGAGCCGCAATACCTGTTTCAAGCGGTGTCTCTACAACACCATGCTGCGTTTTAATGCGCTCAATACCCATCGAGTCAGAAACAACATATCCCTTAAAGCCAATTTCATCACGAAGCACTGTGGACAGCCAGTAGCGGTTTGCATGCATAGGCACACCATCAAGTTCGCTATATGCAGGCATGACAGACATACAGTCCGCTTCCTGAATTGCTACACGGAAGGGCTCCAACATTTCTTCCCTGACCATTCTCTCGCCAACAACTGTAGGTGCCTGGTTGATGCCGCCCTCCGGACTTCCGTGTGCAAGATAATGCTTAAGTGTTGCTGCAACATCATGAGACTGAACAGCTTTAACATAGGATACGGCCATACGGGTGGTCAGATATGTATCTTCACCGTAGTTTTCTTCTACTCTTCCCCAACGAGGGTCTCTGGAAATATCGATATTAGGCGCATATGTCTGACGAACGCCAACGGCGCGCATCTCCTGACCAATCGTATGCGCAATTTCACCTACAAGCTCTGTATTAAAGGAAGCGCCAAGACCTAAGGCCGATGGAAAAATCGTTGCACCGGTGTACATCAGTCCATGAACGGACTCACCGCACATCAAAAAAGGAATGCCAAGACGGGTATTCTCAATCTGATAGCGTTGAACGCGATCAATATCTTCTACCGGCATATACTTGGAAATATAGGAAGATGCAAAGCCGTCCTTAGGAAACGTTCCTGCATCTATGCTCTCAATGATGCTCTTAAAATCCATGATCATTGTAAGCTGTGTAAATTTTTCATCAAGTGTCATGCGACCAAGCAAGTCAGAAACTCTATCTTCAATGCTTGCAGAAGGGTCTTTGTATAACGGTTCCATAGGTTCGCTCCTTATTAATATTGACAAATTATTATGTGCCTGAGAAAACGACCGATATCACAAGATATAGGAGTCATCACCCAGTTTATGCACAAAGAATTGCGTTTAAATCATAACATATGGCACCAGAATTGTCAACATTTAGCAATGATATCAATCATGTAAACAGACAAAATTTACTCCGCAGATTTTATGATAAATAATCTTTCTTCAATGGCATATTCCTTGCTTGTGGTGAATCACTAAACACTTCGATGATATTTTTAAAAATGCCAAAAAAACACTTGACATTTAGTATGCGCATGGCTATAATGAGCATGTTCTGTTTGTGCTGCCGGTATAGCTCAGTTGGTAGAGCAACTGATTTGTAATCAGTAGGTCGGGGGTTCGAGTCCGTCTACCGGCTCCATACAGGCTGATAAAACAGAATAATATTATGGGGGATTTCCCGAGTGGCCAAAGGGGACAGACTGTAAATCTGCTGGCTATGCCTTCGGTGGTTCGAATCCACCATCCCCCACCAAGAAAAGACCTGATGCTATGTATCAGGTCTTTTTTATTGTATTTTATTAAAATACATTAAGCACCCTGCACTATCACGAGAAGATCATTTTCCTTCCTTGACATATTATGCTATGGTGCAGGTTGTCTTGTTTTTTGTGCATTGAAAATACACTTTCTTCTATCCTTAAGCAACTGTATAACAAAGGCTTGTAAATACAAATAACCACTTTCCAACGGATCGTGATCTTTCCTGTTTTGAATATCTATATAAGCATAACAGCAGTAAACATGTTGTGATTCTGCATCTTTTCGTGTCGCAAAAGACTCTGGCAGATATTGACATGTAATTCTGATTACAGTATACTAACATCAATAAATAAAAGCCGAAAGGAATGGGATATTTTTATGAAAGTATTACTTGTCGGTGCCAATGGCTACGGCACAAATTTTTTACAGCCTCTTTTTGACCTTCATAAAAGCGGTCAGATCACCTTTGAAGGCATCGTTACAAGATCTGCATTCCCTATGCAGGACGAGCTGCTATCTGCTGGCATTCAAGCCTACAAAACACTGGATGCCTTCTACGCAGAACATAGTGCTGATCTGGCTCTGATCTCCACGCCTGCATACCTGCATAAAGAGCAAAGCCTATACTGCGTGCAGCACGGATCCAACGTTTTGTGTGAAAAGCCTGCTGCTCCTACAGCTGAAGAAGCAGAAGAGATGATTCGCGCAGAGAAGGAAACCGGCAAATTTATTGCTATCGGTTATCAGCGTTGCTTCTCCGATGCCATTCTTAGCCTTAAAAAAGATATTTTAGACGGCTTGTTAGGCAAACCCCTTTCTGCAAAAAGCCTTATTACAAGTCCCAGAGGGTTTGACTATTATTCACGTGGCGGCGGATACGCCGGTCAGATATATACAAAAGATGGTCGCATTATTCTGGACTCCCCTGCTTCTAATGCTTGCGCACATGATATGCAGGAAATGTTTTTCCTTCTGGGAAACGAAATGGACTCCACTGCCGAACTTACACTGGTCAGCGGTGAATGCATGCGTGCCAACGACATCACAAACTTTGACACCTGCGTTCTTAAAATGACTGCAAACAGCAGCATTCCGGTACATTATGTTGCTTCCCACGCTACCGAATCACGTATCGCACCCAGGGTTTGCTATAAATTCGAAAAGGCTATCGTCAATCATGAAGATGGCCAATTAACGGCTACCTTCCTTGACGGAACTGTAAAGAACTACGGAAGACCCCTCGATAATATGTATACCAACAAGATTCATCACTGTCTGGATGCAATAAAAAATGGCACCACTCCGGTCTGCACTGTAAAGACTGCGTTGGAACATATAAAGATGATTGGCAATATATACCGGACCATTCCTGTAAAAACCTTTACAGAAAATGAAGTTACTCATACCCAAACGCGAGTCTATGTCCCCGGCCTGAACGAAAAACTATTAAAAGCATTCGAAAAAGAGTGTATGATTTCTGAACTATAATACAAACAAATTATAACTTTAGACGGTCCGCATCAGAATATACTGCTAAAAGCACGATGTCTGATGCGGACCATTATTGATAAATTTATAATTATTTTTTCATAAATTTGATCAGAATTTACCGGTCAATATCATGCATTGTAAATTGTATTATTTAAAAGAAATATTTCCTTTTTTAACTTGACTTTCCAACCTTTCCGTGATACTCTCACCATGAAATTACCGATATATTTTCGGGGTTTTAATAATATTGCTTCTTCATGCAAGGAGGCCATTATGAAAAACGTATATGTAAACATTGATATCAACACCGTTAACTGCCCGTTTTTAGATGATCTAATTAAAAAAGATACCTTTTTTAAAGAGGATCTTTATCCGTTTGTGGATATCTATCGCGGAACACAGGTAACAGATGTTGTGTTTAATGTGCTCGCACAATCTTCTGTTACTGACTCTGTTTATTGGGATTCTTACAAAGATCTTTATGAGCGCACAGAAGAAAATGGCAAAGCTGTCGACTATAAGAATTACTGGAAGAGCTACTATGTTGTTAACCAGGTCTATAAGACTGACCCGTTTGCTGTTTGGATTGATCGCTGCAACAGCAATGGTCAGAACTCCTGGCTCTCCTTCAGAATGAATGATGCGCACGGATTTGATAATGAAACATATATGATTCGCAGTATGTTCTATTACGAAGCTGTGAAAAACGGCTGGGTCATTGGCGATGAATATGACTATTACAGGGGTTGCTATGACTATGCCGTAAAAGAAGTCCGAGACAAAATGCTCAGCTATATCCGCGAACAGACCTTGCGCTATAACGTCTACGGTATTGAGCTTGACTTCTCGCGCGAGATCAAGTGCTTTAAGTATCTGACCGCAGATATGGATGAATGCACAAAGATCATGAACCAGTTTATTCGTGATGTAAAAGCGATTGTTCTTGAAGCAGAGAAAGTACATGGCCACCCCGTTAAAATTTTGGTGCGTGTTGGCCGTGATATGAAGCACACCACCTTCTACGGTTTCGACCCGGTTACCTGGTCTAATGAAAAACTGATCGATATCATCGTTCCTACCTCGCGCTTTACAAGCACCGACAGCGGCATACCTATTGACGAATGGAAAGAGGCTGTTCCTGACCTCGAAGTCGTAGCAGGTATGGAAACACTTGTAAACGTTAATAACGGCGGATCAAGTGCAACAAAAGAAATTGCGCTGGGTCTTTGTGCAAACTACTTAAGCTACGATCCTGACGGATTATATTTCTACAATTACTACATCTCCCCTCTCATGTATGGCTATCCTCCTCAGATCACCAAATTCACATGGCAGCATACCAGAAGTCTTGCAACCTTACATTCCTGTGCAGATTACGAAACAATCTACCAGAACGCCGTGCGTTTTGTGCTGATTCCGCAACTTGATAAAAATGTTGGCTGTCCTTCCCGCTGGCTGCCGATCCCGGCACCGCTTTCCGACAAGGAAACCGTTATCGATCTGCGCACCGGCAAGATCCCTTCCGGCAGACTTCTCTCTATCGTTATCGGTATCAAAAATGACTCCAAATCTTTTGAAGTTGCACTCAACGGTAACCTCTGCAAAGATTGGCATAAGATCAATATTGAGCACATTCCCGGTATGAACAATCAAAGAAGCACTTATGTTACCGATGATGTTACCTGCTACAGATGCGTCGTCGACGAAAGCATGCTTTGTGATCCTGTGCAAAAGATTTCCATTACATCCACTGACTCTAACGAGATCCTCGACTGGGTCGAATTGGACGTTGTTTGATCCTACATAAATATGCAATCGGTCGGATATAATATCCGACCGATTTTTATTACTGGACTTCGTCGTATTTTTGGATTATAATAATAAAAAAATTGTATATTGTTGCTGACAGCTTATTGTCCAAACGAATTTATATAAAATTTCAGAGGTAATTATGAAGAAATCATTATGGATCTCTGCAGCTGTGCTATTAACTGCATTGATCGCTGCAGTCATTATTTATGTATCTTGCAATGATATTACCCCGGGCCTTCCTGCAGAAGACAACACTACATCTGTTTCCGCCACAGAGCAATACCAAAATGCAGTCAATAAATTTGAATCCGCTTCCAATCTGACAATGAAGATCTTATGCGATAAAAAGATTTCGTATAATAATCAAACATTTTCGGAACAATCGAAAAAAATGCTGCATTATAACAATTATAATACCGAACTCATGACTGCTCTTATGGAAGAAACAATCCATATTGGTAATTATAAGATCCATAACACAGAGGCATTCTCCAACGGAATAATATACTGCTTCATCGGAAATGGAAATTTCATGCAACCGATTGCATTTGATAAGTATATTTCAAGGCATGCTCCCGCTGTTTTTTTCAACGAAGCACTGTATGACAATATCACTTCTGCTAAAAAGGGAAAATTTACTGAAATATCCTTTTCCAATGCAACAGCAATTGAAGCATGGGTCAACCAGGAAAATTGTGCTCTTATAAACGCAAGCGGCAGCGCCATTATTGATAAAGAAGGCTATATAACGCAATATAATTATTCTCTGACCTACAAAAAGGGACAAGCAAGCATCCAACAGACATATACTGTTTCCTTTAGTCAACCCGATACTTACCTGTGCATTCCGGACACCCAGGAATGTGTGCAGATCCAGTCTATAGATGCTCCTGTGATGCTCGAGAAGGCATGTGGCTATTTGATACAGTCAAAAAAAGTTAACGCAATAACAAACGAAACGATCATCTGCAAAGCTTTCGGTGATAACCGAACGCAAGCCGTCCAGATCAAAATGAATGAAGAAAATGACATTTTTTCTGCAATGATCGATATTGACCTTCATCTCGTAAACGACAGTCGTGAAGGTGAAGTTTCCAAAAAAAATGAAACAACCACATACCACGACGGGCAATGTACGATCACCGTTGATGGATTACCATCCTCCTACGGCTCTACAATATCCGCAGAGGATATGCGTAATGCCTGTCAGCAGTTTTTAATTGGAACGATTCTGATGCCGGAATATATTGATGATGTGGTCATGGAAGAAACTGCCGATACATACCGATTCTCCTACGTTCCCACATATCAGTATGCGCTCACATTATGCCGCTCTGTATGCAACACACTTTATGCAAATCCGGATCTGCTGCATGAGCTTGCGTCTGGAGTATCCGTTGGAAATTTCAATGCATACCTTGTAATTGACAAAAATACAGGTGTCCCTGTTTCCTCCGGAATTTCCTATGACGGAAATTACATGATCGATAATCACGAATACCTGCTGCAATATACCACAAGCCAGATCTACGATATCATCAATAATAGCCAGCCGCAATAATTAATCGGGTGTATTTAATACACCCGATTAATTTAATTTTCATTTAAAATTCGAATCAGCTTGCGGGTAACATCTGCGCTCTGCCTTGCAGCAATTGCCTCAAAAGTTGGATAATCCATATGTGCTGAGTCATCTGCTTTATCCGAAATTGCACGCATAATGACGAACGGGATCATATTTTTCCATGCTGTGTGTGCAATTGCCGTACCTTCCATCTCTGTACATATGGCTTCGGTATCATCAACGATCTTCATCTTATGCTCTTTTTGTGCAACAAACTGGTCTCCGCTTGTAATCCTTCCAATTTGCACATGGCCGGGATTAACAGACTGCGCCGCTAAATATGCGCATCGGACAAGCTGCTTATCCGCTTCAAAAAAACGCACAGACATTCCAGGAACCTGTCCCACAACATACGCCTCATTGATAACATGGCAATCAAAATCATGATAGACAGTATCCCGACTGATAACAAAATCTCCGATATCCAGTTGGGCAGACAATGACCCGGCAACGCCGGTATTGACAATATGTGTTACCTGAAAGCAGGAACACAGAATCTGTGTGCAGATAGCTGCATTTACCTTGCCGACACCGCACTGGACAATTACCGCTTCAAGCCCGTCAAGCAATCCCCTGTGAAAATCCATGCCGGCAATCGTAAGCTTTTCTGATACATCCATATTTTCTATCAATGTATCCAGCTCGATCTTCATTGCGCCGATAATTCCTAATTTTATCATTCTCTCTCCTTATACCGGATACTGCATCCGGTCTTCTCCAATATTATCAAGCAGAGCAGCATATTTAGCGCCCCAGTATTTTGCCATCGGCAAATTCATATCCAGATAATTGCCACATTCAACGTCAGAAGCCCCAGGAATACGCCCCGCATAATCACGAATAAACGAAAAACAATCCTTTACAACTGCAACAACATCTGCCGATGAATAATCGCCTGCGAGCAGCATATAAAAGCCGGTACGGCATCCCATAGGTCCAAAATATATAACTTTATCTTTCCACTTTGCATCATTGCGCAAATATGTTGCAGCAAGATGCTCAATCGTATGAATCTCTGCGGTATTCATGACCGGTTCTTCATTTGGGCTTACCAATCGAAGATCAAAGGTGGTAACCGTTTCCCCTCCGACCCTATCCTTCCTCGATACATATAGACCGGGCTGGAGTTTAATATGATCGATCGTAAAACTTGCTATCGTTTCCATAGTTACCCCCGATTACTTTGGTTTTTCATATCATACTGCAATTTATGCCTAAAAGCAAGTAATTTGATCGAATATTACGCATGAACATTTAAATTATCTTGCTTTTTTTATAATTTAAAGATATAATGATTCCATTAAGCAAAAAGGTGGTGTTTTCTATGGATGAATTTGAAAACAGAGAGAGCCGTCCGGCAAACTCCCGACGCAAAAAACGCGATCAAATGCAGATCTTTAAAGAAGCCTATCTGCCTGTCCTGATTGCAGGCGTTGCCTTGCTGATGATCCTTATTTTTATCATTGGCTCTATTTCCCGTTCAATTGAACAAAACAAGCTTGAAAAGGATGCAAGTATTGCACACTCTGCTTCCGTTGAAAACGAAATGAACCGATTAACGGAAGAGGCTAACCGTCTGATTTCCGATGCAGAGCTGCTCGCAGCGCAGTACGACTATGCTGGCGCGATCAATCTCTTGAATTCCTTTACCGGAGATCCCAATCAGTTCCCTGCTATACTGGACAAAAAGGCATCCTACACTGAGGCGCAGAATCAACTGCAGATCTGGGATGATCCCAGCAAGGTAACAAACCTTTCTTTTCATGTATTGATTGCTGATTCCCAGCGGGCATTTGCTGATGAAAATTTCGGTTCCTCATACAACCGTAATTTTATTACAACAGGCGAATTCTCAAAAATCCTAAACGACCTGTACAATAACAATTACATTCTTGTAAGTCTGAATGACATTATTACAACCGAGACTACAGAATCCGGCAGAACGATCTATGCAGCAAAATCACTTTATCTGCCAAAGGGCAAAAAACCACTTATTCTCACGCAGACCCAGGTGAATTACTACACATATATGATCGACGGCAATAACGACAATCTTCCTGACAAGGACGGTGCCGGCTTTGCCAGCCGCCTGGTGCTCGAAAACGGCAAGGTTACTTGTCAGATGGTCGACAGTGAAGGGAACACTGTAACAGGCGCATATGATCTTGTCCCGATTCTTGACGCATTTATAGAAGAACATCCTGATTTCTCCTATCAGGGAGCTAAGGCGATTTTAGCTGTTACCGGATATGACGGAGTGTTTGGATACAGAACAAACGCGGAAGCCAAGGACATCTTTGGAGCAGACGCATATAACAAGGACATTGAAGACGCTAAGGCAGTTGCCAACGCACTTCGTGCCTCCGGTTACGAACTGGCTTGCTACACATATAGCAATGTACCGTACGGCGACCGCAGTGAAACAGAAATTAGCGCCGATCTGAGTGGCTGGACTGCAGAAGTGCTTCCTGTTCTCGGTAAAACAGATATTTTGGTATATGCTCAATTAAGCGATCTGACAGGAAGTAATGCGTACGGAAGTCAAAAGCATAAGATCCTCCAGGACGCAGGATTCCGCTTCTATTTAGGCTTCTGCAACGACGGTTCCCCCTGGGCAACTGTTACAGATGACTATGTCCGCCAGGGACGTCTTATGGTTACAGGCTCCAATATTGCATATCATGCCGATTGGTTCTCCGGTCTATTTAATACCGAAACTGTTCTCGACACAAATCGCGGTGTTGTTCCCAACTGATTCTTATGATCTAAAAAACACCCCCGATATTGGACAAGCTCCAATATCGGGGGTGTTTTTATTTTTCTCCACGTAACTGAATAATTTGATCGCGAAGTATGGCCGCATATTCGTATTCCATCATCTTCGCCGCTTCCTTCATTTGCTTTTCAAGACGAGCAATTTCCTTTTCTCTCTCAACCTTTGTCATCTTAAG
>JAZNNK010000030.1:0-2738 GCA_045580205.1 Faecousia sp. | reverse complement strand
CTCCAAAACCGTAGGCTCAGGGTTCAAGTCCTTGTGCCCCTGCCATAATTGGAAACCAGTATTGATACAATGTGTATTTGTTCTGGTTTCCAATTATTTTTTATATATTGCAATTTGTTTTTAGGTCAAATAGTTAGAATTAAGGCTCTGTGATCGCTGGTAACCAGCTTCCACAGAGCCTTTTCTTTATAAGATTCTTATACAAATTAACGAAAGGTTATTGGGGGTGTGCACTTTTTTGGGGTGTGCAGTTTGTATAAATTGCTGAAAAGTATAAAAATATTCTTTGCCTATGTATTGATTTTGCATAAATAATTGCGTATACTATTACAATAGTGTTGTTAAATTTTTCAATATCTGGGAGGATTCTATGAAGATATTAGTCTGCGTCAAGCAGGTTCCCGGCTCTAATAATGTACGGGTCGATCCGGTTACGGGCGTTTTGATCCGTTCGGGTGTTCCAAGCAAAATGAATCCGTATGATCTGCACGCCATTGAGGCGGCGCTTTGTCTTGCCGAAAAATACGTCGCAACGGTAGAAAGCATTACGATGGGTCCGCCGCAGGCGAGAACGGTCATCGAGGAGTCGATCTGCATGGGCGTGTCGCACGGAACGGTCCTGACGGACCGCAAGTTTGCCGGCGCGGATGTGCTTGCAACGGCGTATACCCTTGCACAGGGCATCCAGAAGTGCGGCGGGTATGACATCATCATCTGCGGCAAGCAGACGACTGATGGAGATACGGCGCAGGTAGGCGCAGAGCTTGCGGAGCATCTGGGTATTGTAAATGTTTCCAATGTTCTGTCGATCGACGATATTGTAGATTCGACAGTATACCTGACGGCCGGTCTCGACGATAAGATCGTCCGCCAAAGCATCAAACTCCCTTGCCTTATTTCAATGGAGACGGATATCAATACGCCCCGCCTTCCGTCGTATAAGATTAAAAAGACGATTAAGGACGATTCGGTACGTTTTTTGACATTTGCTGATTTTGCGGATCAGGATGCGGACCACTACGGTCTGGCCGGCTCTGCGACGAAGGTTGAGAAAATCTTCCAGCCGCAGAAAAATGTTGAAAAGCAGACAATTGAAGGCGACACGCAGGCACAGGCGCAAGCGTTGTTTGCTTTGCTGCAGTCGAAGAAAATGGTGTAAGGGGACGCTTATGAGTAAATTGGTGATTCATAAAGATCTTATTACCGAAGAAAAAGCGCAAGAGCTTGCGCAGCTGTGTCCGTTCGGCGCGATCAGCTATGAAAACGGAGCGCTGGATATTTCTTCGGGGTGCAAAATGTGCAAAATGTGCGTCAAAAACAGTGATGGTGCGATCACGGTCGAGGAGAAGGAAGAAACGATCGACAAGTCGTTGTGGACGGGCATCTGCGTATATGCGGATTGCTCCGGCGGCAGGATCCACCCTGTTACATATGAGCTTTGCGGCAAGGCAAAGCAGCTGGCAAAAGTAATAAATCATCCGGTATATGCCCTTCTGATCGGATATCATGTGAAGGATATGGCACAGGGGCTTTTGCAGTATGGTGTGGACAAGGTCTTTGTTTACGATCACGCGGAGCTTGCAGAGTTTAGAATAGAGCCGTACACTGCCGCTTTTTGCGATTTTATCGAGAAGCATAAGCCCTCGTCGGTGCTCATCGGAGCAACCAATCTCGGCAGACAGTTAGCGCCAAGAGTGGCGGCGCGCTTCCATACCGGACTGACTGCGGACTGTACATCACTTGAAATGAAGGAAAATACAGATCTTGTGCAGATCCGTCCTGCCTTTGGCGGCAATATTATGGCGCAGATCGTAACGCCCAACGCAAGACCGCAGTTCTGTACGGTGCGGTATAAAGTTTTTGATGAACCAAAGGCAGAAGCTGCTCCGCACGGACAGGTCGTGGAGATGACCGTTACAGAGGACATGCTCGCATCAGTTATACAGGTATTGCAGACAATGCCGAAGCCGACCGATATCGATATTGCGGAAGCGGATGTTGTGGTTGCAGTTGGCAGAGGCGCGATGAGCGAGACGATGCGCCAAAGCGCAAAGGAGCTGGCAGATCTGCTTGGCGGTGTCGTTGCCTGCACAAGACCGCTGGTGGAGGAGAATCTGTTTTCCTCCAAGCATCAGATCGGTTTGTCCGGCAGAACGGTCAAGCCGAAGCTCATTATCTGCTTAGGTATTTCCGGCGCGGTGCAGTTTGCTGCCGGCATGAAGGCGTCTGACTGCATCGTTGCGATCAATACCGATGCCAACGCACCGATATTTGATGTCGCGCATTACTGTGTGGTAGGAGATGTCAACGCCATCGTACCGAAGCTGATCGCGCACATAAAGGAGGAGCGTTATGTATAATCCGATCACAAAAGATGATATTATCGCTCTGCAGAAGATCGTTGGCGAGGCGGAGGTCATTTGCGGCGACGCGATCAACCCCGATTATGCGCACGATGAGCTTGGCGGCGTGGAAAAAATGCCGGATGCAGTTGTGTTTGCGACGACTACGCAGCAGGTCTCGGAGATTATGCGCCACGCATGGCAGAGAAATATTCCGGTAACCGTTCGCGGAAGCGGAACGGGTCTTGTCGGTTCAGCCGTGCCGGTAGAGGGCGGTATCCTGCTTGTTACGACCAAGATGAATAAGATCGTTTCACTCGATAAGGATAATTTTACCGTTACCGTTCAGCCGGGTGTGCTTCTGATGGAGCTTGCCGCGTTTGCGGAGGAAAATGA
>JAZNNK010000029.1:0-8185 GCA_045580205.1 Faecousia sp. | reverse complement strand
TGCAGAGAAAAATGCCTGCAATACGCAAACTGCCTGATGATCGGTACAATCGTTGAAACAGATGACATCTCAAATATTGACGCATGTCTTGCTACCCGCGCACCACACGAGCAGATCACAAATCAAGTCGCAGATCTGCTTCGGCAGCAGGGCGCACAGCCGTATATCCTTTCCACAGAGGCCTGTGCCGAATGTGAGCGCTGTGCGATTTTAGACGGTCTGCCCTGCCGGATGCCGGAGAGGATGCATCCGTGTGTGGAAAGTCATGGCATCGTCCTCACAACAACGCTGGAGCAATTCGGTTTGGACTTTCAGTATGGCAGCAACATGGTAACGTGGTATTCTCTTCTTTTTTACAATGCATAATCTTATGCCCCGATCCGGCAGGATCGGGGCATATTTTTTATGTTTGTGGATCAGCTTCCTGTTGTGCCGCTTGTCGGTTTACAAACAGGTCTTTTTCGTCATGCGGGCGAAAATGCTGCCATATAAGAACCGACGCCGCGAGGATGCAGCTCACCGCCGCCAGCAGCTGACTGACGCGGACGCTGCCTAAATAAAGACTGTCCATTCGCAGACCTTCGATCAGCGCTCTTCCAAGACCGTACCAGGCAGCATAGCCAAGGGCGAGCTGTCCATCATACTTTCTCTTTTCAGAGAGGGTGTGCAGCAGAACAAAGCCCGCCAAATTCCACACTGATTCATATAAAAATGTCGGATGGAAATATTCAAAGGCATTTGTTCTGGTATTATAAAGACCCATTCTGAAAAAGCTGTCAGTCGGTGCGCCGAACGCTTCTCTGTTGAAAAAATTGCCCCACCGTCCGATACTCTGACCGATCATAAAACCGAGCAGAACCAGATCCATTGTTGCAAGTATGCTCATCTTTTTCACCTTGCAGAACACCATTACACCAATAATCGCGCCCAGCACGCCGCCGTAAATGGCAATGCCGCCGTTCCAGATATACAGTGCCGATATTGGATCATCTGCAAACTCCTGCCAGGAGAAAACACAGTAATAAAGCCGCGCGCAGATAATTGCAAAAGGTGTTACCCAAAGCACACCGTCGAGAATATCGTCTTCTTTAAGCCCAAACTTTTTGCACCGGCGACAGCCATAGATCACCGCTAAGATCAGGCCGGTCGCGATGATCAGTCCATAGTAATAGATCGTTGCCGGACCAATCGAGAAGCTTCTTGGCGGATTTATTTCCAGCCCCAACGACGGAAACGAAATCGTAGAAAAGTTTTTAGGATTCATCTTCTGCCTCCCTCTGAAGCGGTCGTATCACAGACATCGCACAACGCGACTGTGTAACGACAGATTTAATAAAGTCTAATATCTCGTCAGCGCAAACAGACTCATACACCGCCGGAAATTCAAAATAATCAAACTTGGAAAAATAATATGCGCAGACACGAAACGCAACTGAATCAAAACTGTCCATGTCGCGGACACGACGGCCGAGCGCGCTTCGCTTCATCCGCAAAAATTCTTTTTGCGGCAATCCCTCTTTTACAAGCTCTTCTGCGCGGGCGAGGATCGCGTTTCGGACTGCGTCGGGATCCTCACTATCTCCGGAGCATGTCAGCATCGCCATACCCTCGATCGTCTCAAAACCTCCCCCGAAGGAAGTGTCGATCAAGCCCCCTTCATACAGCCGCAGATATAGCGGTGATGATTCGCCAAACAGCGCCTCTGCAGCAAGATCACCTACTGCCTCCATGCGCACCGCATTCTCTCCGTCCTCCGGCGGCTCGCACTTAAAGCCGATCTGGAACATCGGCATCGCGACCTCCATACTGTCGCAGATCTCTTTTTGCAGGCACTCCATCTCCTCGGGCCATGTCCGCAGCCGTTTTACCGTTGCGCGCTCAAAAGCCGGGAGTGTCTGCTCTGCAAGCGAGAACACCTCCTGCGCATCGACATCCCCCACCACGCACAAAAGCATGTTTTCGGGGCAATAAAATGCCTTATGGCAGGTATCGAGCGTCTGCGGCGTAATCTGCGAAATCGTCTGCCGCGTGCCAAGGATCGGCACTTTAACAGGATGTTCGCGATACATAATCTTCATCAGATTTTCAAATATACGCGTATCCGGCGCATCCTCATTCATATCGATCTCCTGCCCGATGATCCCCTGCTCCTTGCGTACACTTTCCTCTGTAAAATAGGGGGAGGATACAAACTCCAGCAAAAGACGCAGGCACGGCACAAAGTTCTCTGTACAGGAAAAATAATACGCGGTCATATCATAGCTTGTAAATGCATTCGGCATCGCGCCCATTGCGGCAAACTCCGCCATAATATCCCTTTGCGGCATATCGAACAGCTTATGCTCTAAAAAATGCGCTGTTCCGGCAGGTGCCTGCATCTGCTTTCCGTTTACGGAAAATGCGGTATGCACCGAACCGTAATCCGTAACAAAATATGCCACGCACCGGGAAAAGCCGGGTTTTGGAATTACAACAACCGGCAAACCGTTCGGCAGCTTCTTCCATATGGCCTGCTCCGCAAGCTGGGGGTATATACGCTTTTCCATCACGATTCCCCCTTCAAAAAATATACCGTATGCAGCCGTACTGTTGCTGCAACGCGCGCAACCTGCTCAACCGTTACCTGTCTGACCTTTTCTGCGTATTCCTCCGGCGTCATGCCGATACCGCTAAGTGCAGCAGTGGCATAATAACTTTCGATCGAACCGGGAGAATCATGAAGTCCCTGCAGTCCGGACAACAAAGACTGCTTTGCCGCCTCTAATTCCTGTGCAGTGATATCTCCCTCCGCGCAAAGCCGCAGCTGCGCAAGAACTTCCTGCCGGACAAGCGCATCCTTTTCAAAATCAATTCCGGCAGAAACCGTAATAATTCCCTTTACACCATGATAGGAAGAACCTATATCGTAACACAACGACATCCGTTCGCGTATCTGCATAAACAGCTTGCTGATCATGCTTGCGCCAAGAACGCAGTTCAATGTCTGCATTGCCGCAAAAAGCGGATCGCGGATCGTGATCGGTGTAACAAACCCCATACAAAGCTTGCCCTGCGAAACATCCATCTGCTGTGTTTCATCACAACCGCCGCCATCACAAAAGGCCGTCTGCTCCGGCAGGTTTACATAATTTCTTTCAAGCTGTCCAAGCGACCTTCTAAACAGCTCTGCCACGCACTCAGGCTTGGCTGCGCCTACATAGAAAATATGAATAGGTGCAGTGCGCAAAATCTCCTGATAATGTGTATACAACGCCGCTGCATCTATGTTTTTTACCTGCTGCACCTGCCCCAGTCGAGGGATTCCAAAAGAATCGTTTTTACACATCCGCTTGAGCATTTGCGCTGCGGCATATGCACGTTTATCGTTGCGTTGCGATTCGATAGTGGCAATCAGATTTTTCTTCTCACTCTCGACATAATCCGCACGAAACACACCATTTTCCAACGCTGGATGCAAAAGAAGCTCGCACAGAAAATCCACCATCGGTTCAAGGACCTGATCTCCGGCAAGCGCATAGCGATCCTCTATAAAACTGCTTTGCAGTCCCGTCGTCTGATAATCACCAACACGGCGCACAAGCGCGCCTACGGATGCTCCGTACAGATCGTCCAGCCGCAGGATCACATCGCGCATATCCGGATATTTCCCTGTACCGCGCAGCAGCACTGCCGGGATCAGCGCATTTTTCGCCGCCTCTTCACGCTGCATCGGGCGCACGATCTGCATACTTATACAGCCCTGCTTAAACCGCGTGTCCGAATAACACCGCAGGCTTATACCGGGCAAAATCTCAATCATCTGGATCATGAGGCTCTCCTTTTTAAGCATACTTTCCTTATATTATACACTGCATCGAAAAAAATAGCAACGGCAGTATCTTCTTCTGTTTCAAAGCGCCAAAATTCCTTGTGTTTAAGCACAAATAAACCTTGACCCATCGAAAAAGGTATGGTATATTCAGTCTAATAAACCTTGAACATTTCTTAGGAGGGACTATCATGGCACACTACTATTCCGAACCAAGCCATACCTTCAGTGAGTACCTGCTGATTCCAGGCTATACCTCTGAAGCATGTATTCCGGACAATGTCTCCCTGCGAACACCGCTTACGAAGTATCGAAAGGGCGTAGAAGAACCTGCGATCAGCCTGAACATTCCAATGACCTCTGCAATCATGCAGTCCGTCTCCAACGACAGTCTGGCTATCGCTCTGGCAAAAGAGGGTGGCCTGAGCTTTATTTTCGGCTCGCAGTCGATCGCCTCTCAGGCAGCTATGGTCGCTAAGGTAAAGAATCACAAGGCCGGTTTTGTTGTTTCCGCTTCCAATCTGACGCCGGATGCCACTTTGGCTGACGTTTTAGCACTGAAAGAGAAGAACGGCTTCTCCACCGTCGCCATTACGGAAGACGGTTCTGCCAACGGAAAGCTGCTCGGCATCGTTACAGGACGGGATTACCGCGTCTCCCGTATGAATGTATCTGAAAAAGTCTCCTCCTTTATGACTCCCCGCGAAAAACTAATCGTTGCTCCGGCAGATACCACCCTTAAGTCTGCCAACGACATTATCTGGGAGCACAAGCTTAACAGTCTCCCGATCGTTGACGAAAACGACTGCCTGATGTATTTCGTTTTCCGCAAGGACTATGCCTCCCACAAGGCAAATCCCCAGGAGCTTCTTGATTCCAAAAAACGCTATCTGGTCGGCGCAGGCATCAATACCCGCGATTACACCGAGCGCATCCCCGCTCTGCTGCAGGCAGGTGCTGATGTGCTGTGCATCGACTCCTCGGAGGGCTACACCTGCTGGCAGGAAAAGACAATCGCCTGGGTCCGTGAAAATTACGGCGACACCGTAAAAATCGGTGCCGGCAACGTCGTTGACAGGGACGGCTTCCTGTTCCTGGCAAAAGCCGGCGCGGACTTCGTAAAGGTCGGCATTGGCGGCGGCTCTATCTGCATTACCCGTGAAACAAAGGGTATCGGCAGAGGACAGGCAACCGCTCTGATCGAGGTTGCTGCAGCCCGCGATGAATACTTCAAGGAAACCGGCATTTATGTTCCCATTTGCTCCGACGGCGGCATCGTTCATGATTACCACATGACGCTTGCGCTGGCTATGGGCGCTGACTTCATGATGCTCGGCCGCTACTTTGCCCGCTTTGATGAATCTCCCACGCCCAAGGTCATGGTAAACGGCGCATATATGAAGGAGTATTGGGGCGAAGGCTCTAACCGCGCCCGCAACTGGCAGCGCTACGACCTCGGTGGCGCTACCAAGCTGAGCTTTGAAGAGGGCGTTGATTCCTATGTTACCTACGCCGGCTCTCTGCACGATAATGTAGAGGCAAGCCTGTATAAAGTCAAATCCACCATGTGTAACTGCGGCGTTCTCAATATTGCCGACCTGCAGCGCGATGCGAAGCTGACGCTTGTCTCCTCCGTTTCGATCGTAGAGGGCGGCGCGCACGATGTTACCCTGCGCTCCACAAGCTCTGCAAAATAAATGCTTTAACCGGTCCTGCGTAATCACGCAGGACCGGTTTTATAAATACTGCACCCGCGCCGATTTAAGGCGCGGGTGCTTGCTATTATCTGTTCTTACCGAGGAAAAACAACGCCAGTGTTCCGGGGCCGGAATGTGAGCCGATTACCGCGCCGACATAACTGATAACGACTTCCTTAACATTATATTTTTCCTTCAGAATCTTTGCAAGATATTCCGCATCCGCAACACAATCGCCATGCGAAATAAACATCGTGTCATTTTCTCCGGGCAGTGCCAGTTCAGAAACCTTTTTGGCAAGCGCATCGATTGAAGCCTTACGGCCACGCACCTTTGAAACATTAACCAGATGTCCTTCATCATCAACATGCAAAACAGGCTTTATCTGCAGCATCGTTCCAACAAGCGCTGTTGCCGCACTGACACGGCCGCCGCGCTTAAGATACATCAGGTCGTCTACAGTAAACCAATGACACAGATTGGCTTTTTTCTGCTCGCACCAATCCGCCACCGCGTCAAGCTCCATTCCTTCCGCGCGCTTTTTGCAGGCGTACCACACAAGAAGCCCCTGTCCCATAGACGCACATAGTGTATCCACAACACGAATATTGCGTTCAGGATATTTTTCCTTCAGCTCGTTGGCTGCGATCACTGCCGACTGGTATGTGGTGCTCAAGCCGGAAGAAAATGCAAGCACCAACACATCCTGCCCTGCCGCAAGGATCGGCTCCATAGCTGCAGTCCAGCCCTCCGGATTAACCGCAGATGTAGACGCCGTCTCGCCTTTGCGCAGTCCGTCATATAAACCCTTAAGCCATTTATCGGTATAATCGCTATGTTCCTTGCCTTTATAATTTACGCACAGCGAAACAACAGAAAGCTCCAGCTGGTCATACATCTTTTTAGGATAGTCGCAGCAGGAATCTGTAACAATGCGATAGTTCATAGAAAAATCTCCTTGCATTTTTATGATGCGTTCATGATAGGTCATATGCGTCCGAAAGGCAAGCCCCCTTGCAGAGAATCACCGAATACAGGACACCCCTGCAGGTAGAATCTGATTCTCTCCTGCCGGTAGAGTCGTTATTTCGACCCTTTTTTTAGTGAAAAACTCGCCACAAACAGACATGACCACAAAAAAAGGCTAATCACCCAGTACTGCCCACAGATCATCGGGCTCGACACCAGGATAAGTATTTCATACAGGACTTTTCCTACTGCTGCTGATGCGCGAATGCTTATAAAAGTAGCCGCAAGTGTTACCGCCGTCAACGCTAATGATGCTCCGCTGATGATGCGCACGCACAGGATTGCTTTTTTATCCTGCCTTTTCATCGCTTCATACAAAATAACCGCGCCCGGCACGAAAAAAAGCACCGCTATCACCGCAAGTGCAAGCTTTGTCGCGCCCTGCGGCTCAGAGATAAACGCCAGCCCCGCGCACAGAACATACATGCTTAACCATATAAAATACAAGATTTTTTCCTTCATGGCCATTCTCCTTTAATTGCTTGTTTTATTGTAACCAACTATTGCCTTTTTGACAAGGGTCAAAAAAAGCTGGACAGCATTTCCTGTTTCTGTTATAATAAAGCAAATACTGTAAAGAGAGGTTTTTTCCATGAAGTGTCCGTTCTGTGGCGACCAAGAGAGCAAAGTCGTTGACTCGCGTCATTCTGAAGACGGTACAAGTATCCGCCGCCGCCGCGAATGCCTTGTATGTCAGCGCCGGTTTACAACTTATGAGATCGTGGAAAGCCTGCCTATTATTGTTGTAAAACGCGACGGTTCCCGTCAGAGCTTTGACCGCAACAAGATCCTGCAATCCATGATGCGTGCTTTTGACAAGCGGCAGATCGAAGCTACCGAGCTGGACCGCATTACTGCCGAGATCGAGCAAACGATCCAAAACTCTTTAGATCGCGAGGTCAGTACGGACCGCATCGGTGAAATGGTGATGGAGCGCATTAAGCCGCTTGACGAGGTTGCCTATATCCGCTTCGCCTCCGTATACCGCCGCTTCCAGGATGTGCGCAGCTTTATCCATGAGATCAACACCTTCTTAGACGAAAAATAAAACATCTAAAAAAGAGTGTGCCAATTGGCACACTCTTTTTATTTGGACATACACACGACCGTCTCATCCGTCTTTCCTTTTGGTAGGAAATTTCCGTCTGCATCAAAATTCACAGTACAATCTGCCTCGCTGCTGTCATTATAATACATCGGGAACTTAAAATAAATAGTTTTAATCCATTGACCCGAACGATTTTTACGGGGATAGAGGTCAATCTTTTCAATTAGCTCCTTTATCAGCAACTTTTTGTCTGCATTGTCCATCACATCAAAGAGAGCATCAAAGGATTGCAGAATGGTATAGACTTGCTTTTTCGTTTCTTCTGCTGCAACCACCTTTTCCATCTGTTCGGTAAGCTCTGCGATTTCCGCTTCGATATCCTCAATGTCCTCCTGTGCCTTGTTCCATCGTGCCTGTAAATCTGCCTTCTTTCGTGCGGCTGCTTTTTCCTCGGGTTTTATAGCATCCTGTTCTGCACCCAACTGTGTGGCAAGGCGTTCCAGGCGAGCCTGCTCTTTGTGAAGTTTAGCAATTTCTTTCTCCAGCTCCGAAACATCCGTCTTTTGGCCCAAGGCAACATCCACCATTCGGGCAAAATTTTTG
>JAZNNK010000028.1:0-6321 GCA_045580205.1 Faecousia sp. | reverse complement strand
TCATATGGCCAGAAGCCCTGCGGAGGTTTTTGCGTGGCAGGATTTGCGATATGATAAACCTTCTGAGAAGGGCCGGAGGTTCCCGCAATAATTGGATTTGCAGGCGCTTTACCATGCTTTGCTTTTCCTTGAATTTCCGGTACAGGCGGGTATGTGTTCTTTGGCGGTTCGGGCGCAATTTGCGGCCGCTTCATCCCTTTTTTTGCCATAGTGCTCACCTCGTCGTTAGTATGGACTTTTTGCAGAAATTTATCCGTTTTGCAAAAAGAAATCGGGTGTTCATAACGAAAAGTCGTTATGAACACCCGAGCTGGTGCGGGTGACAGGACTCGAACCTGCACGTCAAAGACAGAGGAACCTAAATCCACCGAGTCTACCAATTCCACCACACCCGCATATAAAGTTGAAACGCAGATATTTTATCATGGCAGCAGGGGATTGTCAATCGAAACGATTCGTAAAGTCAGGGACAGATTCTGCGTTGCCTTTGCCGGAGGTTTGACCGGTTTTTGTTCAAATGTTCTTGACAATCCAATCGTTCACAGGTAAAATAGATTTGGAATGGTGTACGCTGAGCGTGCGAGAATTCGCCCCGGCGTTTCATTTTTATCCGGAGAAGCCGGAGGAACGCGATTTACGCCTCATGGCGTTATTGTTTAAGGTATATTTGCCGTTGGCATGTAACCGGCGGCTGTCTGCTAATTGAACACATGAGGCCGTTGCGCGCACCCCTTTGGCTTTGCCTATTTTAAAAAGGAGGTGTGTTAGAGAATTTATGGGACCGTTAGAGATCACAATGATCGTCCTTGGTGCCGTTGTGCTGTTTTTTGTAAGCTTTTTTATTGGCGTCTCCTATCGCAAGCGTGTCGGAGAGCGTGAAATTGGTTCTGCGGAGCAGGAAGCTACCCGTATTATTAACGAGGCTATCCGTAGCGGTGAGAGCAGAAAAAAGGAAATGCTTATAGAGGCAAAGGACGAAATCCATAAATCCCGCACAGAGCATGAAAAGGATGTAAAAGAGCGTCGCGCGGAACTGAGCAAACAGGAACGCCGGTTGCAACAGAAGGAAGAGACGCTGGACAAGAAAACCGAGGCATTTGAACGCAAAGAGGAAGAGCTTGCCCGGCGCATGGCAGAAGTAGCCGCTGCCAAAGAAGAGGCAGAGTCGGTGAAAAAGGCGCACCTTGCGACCCTGGAACAGATCTCCGGATTGTCTCAGGAGCAGGCAAGAAAGGTGCTTTTGGAAAATGTGGAGATGGAAATCCGCCACGAAACGGCCATGAAGATCAAAGAGATCGAGCAGCAGATGAAGGATGAGGCTGAGGAAAAAGCGCGCGAGGTCATCTCGATCGCGATCCAGCGTTGTGCTGCAGATCATACAGCAGAGGCTACCGTATCGGTCGTTCCCCTGCCTACGGATGAGATGAAGGGTCGTATCATTGGCCGTGAAGGAAGAAATATCCGCACGCTTGAGACGATCACAGGCGTTGACCTGATCATTGACGATACGCCTGAGGCGATTACCGTCAGCAGCTTTGATCCGGTTCGCCGCGAGGTTGCCCGTCTTGCACTGGAAAAACTGATTGCAGATGGCCGTATTCATCCGACCCGTATTGAGGACATGGTGGAAAAGGCCCGCAAGGATGTTGATCGTACGATTCGGGAAGAGGGCGAGCGCGCTTGTTTTGAAACCGGTGTGCACGGCATTAACCCCGAGCTCGTTAAGGTGCTGGGCCGTCAGAAATACCGTACTTCCTACGGTCAGAATGTGCTGAATCATTCGATTGAGGTTGCCCACATTGCCGGTCTTATGGCTTCGGAGCTTGGAGTAGATGTTGCGCTGGCTAAGAGAGCGGGTCTTCTGCACGATCTTGGAAAGTCCATAGATCATGAGGTAGAGGGAAGCCATATACAGCTCGGCGCAGATCTTGCCCGGAAGTATAAGGAAAATCCCGTCGTTGTTAACGCGATCGAGGCGCATCATGGCGATGTAGAACCGAAGACAGTGATTGCAGTTCTGGTACAGGCGGCTGATGCCGTATCTGCTGCGCGGCCAGGTGCTCGTCGCGAGAATGTCGAAAACTATATCCGCCGCCTGCAGAAGCTGGAGGAACTGACCGGTTCGTATCCGGGCGTTGAGAAGGCATTTGCAATTCAGGCAGGCCGTGAGGTTCGAATCATGGTTAAGCCTGAGGAGGTTACGGAAGATAACATGATTATTTTGGCAAGAGACGTTGCCAAGAAGATTGAGGCTGAGCTGGAGTATCCCGGTCAGATCAAGGTCAATGTTATTCGTGAGACGAAGGCTGTTGAATACGCGAAATAAATATTTACAAGAACCCGGGGGTCCTTGGACACCCGGGGTCTTATATTGTAAAACAATTTTAAAATCGCTATTGACAGTTATATGACCATGTGATACAATTATAGCACAACATCTTATGGAGGTGAGATTTGTGGATTGGACGATTCCCGGAACGGTTCTGCGTAAGCCTCGAGAGGAAGCAGATCTTATACAGGAGCAATTTCAATCTATGTTTCTTGCGGGAGGCATAGTGCTCAGTCAGGTTTCCGGTATTACGGGACTGGAGCCGTACACGGTGCAAAACTGGGTCAAACGCGGCTTTTTATCACCGCCGGAAAAGAAGCGTTACACGCTGCGCCAGCTTTGCAGGATCATCAACATCAATATGCTCAAGGGCGTTCTGCCTATGGAAAAGATATGCGGTCTGTTGGGATATCTGAACGGACAGCTCGACGATGAGCGCGATGATATGATTGATGATTCTATGCTGTATTTTATGTTTGTGCGTTTGGCGGCGCGGGCCAAGGAGCTTTATCGCGTTGAGGAGAGAGATGTACTTTTGGAGGAGGCGCTTTCAAGCTATATAGAGCCTGTTCCTGGCGCAAAAGTACGTGTAAAACAGGTGTTGCGGATCATGCTGACGGCATGGCTTGCATCCCGAATGAGACAGGAATCAGACCGAATGCTCGCAGAGTTGATGGTTTAAATTTTTTGAAAAGGAGAATGGTAATGCAAATAAATGGAACATACAGGTGGAGCCCCGGTCAGGGGGAAGGAAAATCGATCGATCCCAAAAAGCTCGGACGGTCGGCATTGATCGTTGCAATTGCAGTAGTACTTATTTTGACGGTGCTGACCTGCTTTTATACGGTCGATGATAAGCAGCAGGCGGTCGTTACGACATTTGGCAAGGTAACGGATATAACCGACGCAGGTCTGCACTTTAAGCTTCCTTTTGGTATCCAGCAGGCGCATAAAGTAGATGTGAATGTATATCAGAAGATCGAGCTGGGCTATCGTACAGAGGAAGACGGGGTATACGATGTCAAGACAAGTGAATCCACGATGATCACCGGCGATTATAACATCGTCAATGTGGATTTCTTCGTTGAGTATAAGATATCCAATCCGGAGAAGTATCTGTTCTCTTCTAACGATCCAGAGCTGATCCTGCGCAATTTGATCCAGAGTCAGGTCCGTAATGTCGTAGGATCTACTTCTGTGGATGCCGTACTTACGGACGGCAAGGAAAATATTCAGATGCAGGTAAAGACGCTGGTTACGCAGATTCTGGAGGAATACGATATTGGATTGACACTGGTGGATGTGAGGATCCAGGACTCTGAGCCGCCTACAAGAGAGGTTATAGAGGCATTTAAGGCAGTGGAAACGGCTAAACAGGAGGCTGAAACAGTCGTAAATGATGCAAAGGCATATAAAAATGCAAAGCTGCCGGATGCGCAGGCACAAGCAGATAAGCTGTTGCAAAACGCCGAGTATTTGAAGCAAAGACGTATTAACGAGGCGTTGCAGCAGGTGGCAATGTTTGAGGCAATGTACACAGAGTATGCCAACAATCCGGATATTACACGTTCGCGGATGTACTATGAAGCGATTTCGCAGGTCCTTCCTGATATAAAGGTATACATCAATACCGGCAGCGGCGAGAGCATTGATATGCTGCTGCCACTGGAATCTATTACAGGAGGTGGCAATTAATATGAAAAAAGGTATAATTGTAGTTTTGGTCGTTCTGGCGCTGGTGCTGATCGGACTAAATAGTGTATATACCGTGCAGGAGAATGAGTATGCGTGTATTTTCCGTTTTTCTGAGATCGTTGATACGACGGATGAAGCAGGCCTGCACTTTAAGGTGCCCTTTATTGATTCAGTGAAGAGCTTTCCTAAGGCAACACAGTTATATGATATCCCGCCGTCTGAAGTGTTGACTTCTGACAAACAGAATATGACGGTTGATTGTTATATCTTGTGGCAGATTTCCGATCCACAGCAATTCTACCGCGCCGTTGGAACGACGCTTGTGGCAGAAGAACGGCTTAACGCCATTACATATAATGCACTCAAGACTGCAATGGGAACACTTGCGCAGGCCGATATTATCAACATGAATGACGGAGCAGAACGCAATGAGATCTATGAGGGAATTACGACAACGGTCGATAAACAGGCGATCGCTTACGGAATTCATGTTGAGGATGTTAAGATCAAACAGTTTGACCTTCCCGACAGCAACCTTAATGCGGTTTATTCCCGAATGATCTCTGAAAGAAATCAGATTGCAGAGAAGTATACTGCAGATGGAAATTATGAGGCCTCCATTATTCGTAACGATGTAGATAAGCAGGTCAACATCATCGTCTCGAATGCAGAGGCAGAAGCGGCTAAGCTGGAAGCGGAGGGCGAAGCAGAGTATATGCGTCTGCTTGCACAGGCGTATAACACCAACCGCAAAAAAGAGTTTTATGAATTTACACTGGCGCTGGATGCGCTCAAGAAGAGCTTGACCGGAGAGGAAAAGACGATTATTCTTGACGCAGATTCAGACCTTGCAAAGATCCTTATGGGCAAATAAGCAGACAAAGCTGCACCTTACAGGGTGCAGCTTTGAATCATTCAGGGCATAATAAAGGGCTTCCAATTCTAAAAAAATGTGGTATAATGGCATAAGTCATTTTATTGAAGCAAAAGAGGTCAGACATGAAACGATGGATAGTTGCAGTCGGTCTGGTGATGATGCTTCTTGTGGGAACGGCTGTTTTGCTGGGTGTTTTCTTTTCGACCGATCTGCAGCAGATGTTCTTTGCGGGGTCATCAACAACAGGAGCGACTGCAAGTGAATCAGGGTCCTTTGCCGGAACAGATTATATAGAGCCGTCGCTGCAAATTCCGCAAAAGCCTTTACCGGATGATACAACTACAGATTATCCTTTTGGTAATTCTTCAACTGCACCCCCGTCAATTGCGCCGATCCCCGACCTTTTTGCACTGTCCGCTGAGTACGCATTTGTGTATGATACGGACACAGAGCAGTTTCTGCACATAAAAGGAGATCTTGACACGCGCGTTGCACCCGCCAGCTTGACAAAGCTTTTTTCTGCGCTGGTTGCGCTGGAATATATGCAGCCGGAAGAAGTTGTTACGATCGGCGAAGAGATTTCGTGGGTTGATTCGAAGTCCTCTATGGCATGGCTGCAGAAGGGACATAAAATAACCGTTGATATGCTTATAGGCGGCATGATGCTGCCCAGCGGTAACGATGCGGCATATGCCCTTGCGGTTGCGGCAGGCAGAAGGATCTGTGCAGATGAATCTATGTCCGCGCGCAACGCCAAGGATGCGTTTGTTGCGCAAATGAACAGACAGGCGCAGTTTTTTGGGCTTACGGACAGTAATTTCTGTAATCCGGACGGCATAGATCAGGCTGGTCATTATATGACGATGAGAGATCTTGTGCGTCTTTCAGAGATTTCGATGGAAAATGCTGTTATACGAAAGTATGCGTGTATGGCGGAGCTGACCGCCCCGATTGAAAGTGGACATATTGTGAATTGGAAAAATTCTAATCTTTTATTACATCCGGAATCAAAATATTATATTTCCGAGGCGGTGGGGTTGAAAACAGGCTCTACCACAAAGGCGGGAAAGTGTCTGCTTTCAGCCTTTATAAAGGAATACGGACATTTGATCGTTGGCGTTTTGGGCAGTCCGGAGGACGAGCAGCGCTATGAGGATACGATCGTTTTATATGAAAATTTTGCTCCATAAAAACAACCCGATCAGGCAGCTTAGCTGCTTGATCGGGTGATTTTTTGTTATACGCGGAAAATTACTGGTTCTCCATTTCCTTCAGAGCGTCCTTGCGGCTGAAGTTTGCACGGCCCTTCTCATCGAAGCCCATGAACTTGACCCAGGTCATATCGCCTAAGTTCAAAACATCTTCGACCTTTTCAACGCGATGGTTTTCCAGCTTGGAAATGTGCACCATGCCATCATGA
>JAZNNK010000027.1:0-13651 GCA_045580205.1 Faecousia sp. | reverse complement strand
GGTGGGGTGGGGGCAGTTCGCACGAGTCGGCCGTTGGAGGGCGCACTATCTTTTCGGGAGCTGCTGTGAAATGCGTTCCGACTGCTGCTTTCCGGCTTTGCCTCCAGGCGTTTCATGGAAAGATTGACTTTGCCGTTGTCTGTTCCAATGACAATGACTTTTACTTCTTGTCCTTCTGTCAGGTGCTGGCGGATATCACTGACGTAGGTGTTTGCCACCTCAGAGATATGTACCATGCCGGTTTTGTTGTCGGGAAGAGAGATAAATGCGCCGAAATTGGTGATCGATTTTACCTTGCCGTCTAAAATGGCTCCTACGGTTAACTCCATGCTTGTAATGTTTCCTCCAGTTTACTCTTGGTTAGGCAGAAAAATAATCGTATCCGGATTGACCAGACCCAGTCGGTCAAAGGCGATATTTTTAACGCCCTCTACAGTGCCCAGTCCCGTGATGTATTGCTCGAGACGTTTGTTTTTTTGTTCCAGTGCGGCGGCTTCTGTCCGCAGAGAATCGGTTTGCGATTGAATGTCGGAGATCACGCCTCTGAGAACCATCAGGCAGATCGTAGATAACACAATGGCGGTCAGAACGACACATTTGAGCAGGGTAGAGCTTCTTCGATATACCAGCCGAATCCGGCTGAATGGAGTTCGCTTGGCTGCCATGTTCCTCGCCTCCGGATTGAAGTGTAAAATAGTGATTCCGCTTCCACTTTATTGTACTCACTTTTTTTCCGGTTGCCAAGAGGAAATTAATAAAAAGTTTGGTTTTTTGAAAAAATTTTTTTGCAGGAAACAGGAGAAATCTAAAAAATCGGCCAATAAATTTCCAGAAATGGGAGAATAATGGTCGCAAAAGTTTCCCTGCCGTCATATCCCATACAAGGGCACCGGCAAACAGGCCCAGCATATAGCTGATCCGAAGGTCGCCTTCACAAAAAAGAAAGCTTAAATATAGCCAAGCCCAACTCAGTCCAATTAAAAAAAGAAGGTCGGAAAGCGTTGTCCATCGTGGGCGCAGGGGACGCAAAAAGCCGTAATATATGCCAAGACCTAAACCCATCAGACAGGCTATGCAAAAGCGCCGCGCGTCCAGCGCGGGGGAGATCATCCAAACAGACGGCGAAAGACGCCGCGATCATTACGTGATTCTTCGTAGATCAGTGCCGCGATGTTGCCATCTACAGCAACCTGCCCGCCGTCAAGAGACAGTGTTTTCAGCTGAAGATCTTTTCCCTGAACGATCAAGGTACCTAAACCGGTGCGCAGAATGACTGCGCTTTCGTCAAAGCTGACGACTTCTGTTACACCGGTCATAGTCAGAGATTTTCGTTCGTTGAGCGTCAGCTTATGTGGCAGGAGCATTCGTTCATCTGCCATGTCCATCCCTCCTTATCTGAGCAAGCATATGTTTCTGCAGAGCACAATAGAACCGGATTCATTGACACAAGAGATGTTTGAGAGTATACTGAACAAAAAAGGGGGGCGAGGATATGCTGCTGATCGGCAAAGAGATTGGAGAAAAAACACCGAAGCAAGCAGGCCGTGATTTGCTGGCACAGCTTTACCTGCAAAAAACAGGTCGTCCGATGCCTCCAGTGCTGCTGACGGAGTTTGGTAAGCCGTATTTTGCGGGCGGACCGTATTTTTCTATCAGCCATAGCAAGCGCCATGTGTTTTGCGCGATGTCAGACCGGCCCGTTGGTATTGATGCAGAGGAGCTTGATCGCCCGATTCGTCTTTCACTTGCTGATCAGATCCTTTCCGCCGGTGAGCGCGCACAATATGAAAACGCGCCGGATAAGCGCCTTGCACTGCTTACCTTCTGGGTGATGAAGGAGGCGTATGCAAAGCTTATCGGTCGGGGGATATTTGCCGTGATGAAAAAAACGGATTTTAGTTTGCAGGATTCGAATGTAACTGTGCGCGACGGATGCCTGCTGGCAGTAATAGAGGAGAAGGATTATGCTTTTTGATACACATGCACATATTAATGACCCGGTATTTGACGATGACCGTGAGGATATTCTCCTTTCGCTGGAAGCACAGGGCGTAAAGTGGGTCATGAATCCCGGCTGCAGCCTGGAAAATTCTAAACAGGCGGTCGCCTTGGCACAAAAATATCCTTTTATGTATGCTGCGGTCGGTACACATCCTGATACAGCAGAGGAAGTAAATGATGATGTGCTTGACGAATACAGAAAATTATGTAAATTGTGCGACAAGGTAAAAGCGATCGGTGAGATCGGTGTTGATTACTATTACGAAACCGTTCCGCGCGAGATTCAGCTTCGCGCGTTTCGGGCGCAGATGGAGCTTGCAAGAGAGGTAAAGCTTCCCGTTATTATCCACGAGAGGGATGCGCATGATGACGGTATGCGCATGGTAAAAGAATTTAAGGATATTACCGGCGTATTTCACTGTTATTCCGGCTCTGCGGAGATGGCAAGACAGCTTGTGAACATGGGTTGGTATATCGGCTTTACCGGTGTTCTGACATTTAAAAACGCGAGAAAAGCAGTGCAAACGGCACAGAGCATACCACTTGAGCGCATTGTTCTGGAGACGGATTGTCCGTTTATGGCGCCCGAACCGTTTCGCGGGAAACGGAATCATCCGGGGTATTTATACCGCATGGCAGAGCGGCTGGCGGAAATTCGCGGGATATCTGTTCAGGAGGTCCACGAAATTACAACAGAGAATGCAAAGCGCCTGTACAGGATATAAAATAACACCCGGCGTTTTGATTATGATATGCACCCCAAAAGTTAGATACGTTTGGGGTGCATATCATTTGGTTAACTTCGGGTGTTATTTTTGCCACCTTGACAAGTGTTATATCGACCGATATAATGAAAAAAACAGATTCATACGACAGTTCGCGATCCATCCTGTCGATAAACAAAACTACGGAAGTTTGAGGATGGACGCAGTGCGTCCATTTTTTTCTTTTTGGAGGAATTCTATGAGCAAGACAAGGAAGCTTGCATATGCAGCTGTTTTGGCAGCCGTATATGTCGCGCTCTGCCACACACAAAATCTTCTTCTGCCCGGGTCTGCCAGCATGGCGATCCAGTTTCGCGTCAGTGAGGCGCTGTGTGTGTTTGCGTTTTTTTCGCCATTTGCCGTTACCGGCTTGACGGTGGGCTGTTTCCTGTTTAATATCAGCAATGCCGGCGTCATTGCGCTGGATATTATTGTGGGGACTGCAGCGACTTTTCTATCTGTAGAGGGAATGTACCTGACTCGAAAGATTACAGTAAAGGGATACCCTCTGATTGGCATGATATTTCCGGTCATCTGCAATGCGATTTTGGTAGGATGGGAGCTTGCGGTTTGTGTCGGTGGCGGATTCTGGTTAAATGCGCTGTATGTCGGAATCGGAGAAGCAGCAGTGATCTTTACGCTGGGAAATATTCTGTATTACATAATAAAAATGCGCAGGTTTGCAAGGTGGGAGTTTTGAATCCTTGCGAAACGGGAAAAATCGTGGTATACTGCAACCAAAGGATGTGACGAAAATGATTGATTTTCGACCGCTGGAGATATCACGTAAGCAAGAATACGATCGATATTTGCTGCATTCCGGAGAACGGGGATGTGAATACAGTTTTACAAATCTATATTTGTGGGGCAGACAGATGGTTGCTGTGCGTGAGGGATGTATACTTTTCTTTTCGCAGTTTAACCGTAAAAGCGTGTATCTTTTCCCGGTTGGAAAAGGGAATCTGCAGACGGCGATTGATGCAGTCATTGCAGATGCAGCAGGGCGCGGGATTCCGTGCAGGCTTACAGGACTTACACAGGATGACTGCGCTATGCTTGAGCGGCTGTATCCGGGTCGTTTTCGATACCATTTTGACCGCGATAGTTTCGATTATATATATGCTATTGATGATCTTGCCGAGCTGAAAGGTCGCAGATTTCAGAAAAAACGCAATCACTTAAACCGGTTCTGGCAGGAACGGTCAGCTTGCAAGCTGCAGCCCATTACAGAAGAAAATGTTCCTGCGGTAAAAGAAATGGTGGACACATGGTACGCTATACGGCTGGAGCAACAGCCGCATGGAGATTACCATATGGAAAAGGCTGCCATCTATAAAGCGCTCAATCAATGGCAGGCGCTCGGCCTTGAGGGACTGATTCTGACAGAAGATGAGAAGATCATTGCAATGACGGTTGGCAGCAGATTGTCGGAAGATACATTTGATATCCATTTTGAAAAAGCTTTAAACAGTATTGATGGCGCGTATGCGGCGATCAATCAGGGCTTTGCCTCGTATCTGCGACAGAAATATCCGCAGCTTCGGTGGCTGAACCGGGAGGATGATATGGGACTGGAAGGCTTGCGCAAAGCAAAGATGTCGTATTGTCCGGACAGAATGATCGAGAAGAGCTGGGTCTGCCTTTTGGAGGACGGTTATGATTATTGATCGGCCGGAGTGTGAGCAGATTCCGCAATTGCGGTCACTGTGGAAGCAGGCGTTTGGTGATAGCGATGCGTTTTTGGATGCTTTTTTCTCTGTCGGATTTTCTTTTGACAGAAGTTTATGCATAACAGAGCAGGGTACGGTTGCTGCCGCGCTTTATTGGTTTGACTGTTTGTGTTGTGGACAGAAGGTGGCATATGTGTATGCGGTTGCCACAGAGCGGTCCTTTCAGGGTCGTGGGCTGTGCCACGCGCTTATGGAAAAGCTGCATGCGCTGCTTGCGGAGCGAGGCTACACGGGTGCGATCCTGGTGCCGGGAAATACACGCCTTTTTCGATTTTATGAAACGATGGGCTATCATGTCTTTGGTGGAAAGAGTGAGTTTGCGGCAGTATCTGAAGCGCCTGGGGTAGATATTCATAAAATAAGCGGCGAAGAATATGCCGCGTTGCGAAAAAAACGCTTGCCTGTAGGAAGTGTTTTGCAGGAAGGAGAACTGCTGGCGTTTTTAGAGACGCAGGTTTCTTTTTATGCAGGACAAGACTTTATTTTAGCTGCAAGTATAGATGGTGGGCGTTTGTTTGTACCGGAGTTTTTAGGAGATATTTCTGTTGCCGGACGCGTTGTAACAGCGTTGGGCGCGAGGCAAGGTGTGTTCCGCGTACAGGGAAGTGAGCCGTTTGCAATGTATCGGCCGCTTTGTGCAGAGCAAGCGCCCGCGTATTTTGGATTTGCACTTGATTAAAATTGGGTGCTGCCGAAAAGCAACACCCATTGGTTTATTTTCCTAATTCCTTTGTTCGTGCAAAGGCGGCATCAACGGCAGCGATCACACTGCCCCGGAAATTCGCCTGTTCCATAGCACGGACACCGGCAATCGTAGAACCTCCCGGAGAGCATACGGCATCCTTTAGATCGGCAGGATGTTTTCCGGATTCCAGTACGAGCTTTGCAGTGCCCATCAGCATGTGCGCGCCATAGGTAAGCGCCTTATCGCGCGGCAGACCACAGGCAACAGCGCCATCTGCCAGCGCCTCCAAAAACAGGCAGGCAAAGGCAGGCCCGCAGCCGGACAACGCACTGCCGGCATCGATGAGCTTTTCTGCAAGGGCATCTGTCATTCCGGCATATTGCATACTGTCGCGGAACTGCGAAAGCATCTCTGCGGGAACATTTTCTGAAGCATCATACAAGATCACACCGCCGCCTACAGACACAGGCGTGTTTGGCATGATACGGATAACAGGATATGCGTTTCCTGCCATGCGCTGAACATCTGCGATTGCGATACCTGCGGCCATTGAAACAAGGACAAAGCGGTCTGTTCTGGCAGAGAGGGCGGGCTGCAGAGACTGCAAAAGAGCGCCGAGCACCTGCGGCTTTACACCGAGAAAGATGTATGCGCAATCGGATGCGATTTGTTCGGCAGAGGTTGTTTTACAGCCCAAATCAGCAGCAAGTTGCGTTGCTTTTTCTTCGCAAAGATCAGATACCACAATATGCCCGGCAGAAACGGCTTTTGCCGCAGCGCGGGCAAGCGCCCCGCCCATATTGCCGGCACCGATAAAACCAAATGTATTTTCCATATATTATCTCACCTGTCCATTTCCGTGAATTACATATTTATAGCAGCAAAGCTCTTCCAGACCCATCGGGCCGCGTGCATGGAGCTTTTGCGTAGAGATGCCCATTTCACAACCGAGTCCGAATTCTCCACCGTCGGTAAACCGTGTGGAGCAGTTTACGTATACTGCGGCACTGTCTACGGCCCGCGTAAACCAGGCGGCAGCAGAGTCGTTATTTGTGATGATCGCTTCGCTGTGGCCGGTAGAATGATTGCGAATATGCTCAGTGGCCTGCTCGAGGGAATCGACAACAGCTACCGCCAAAATATAATCGAGGAACTCTGTGTCAAAGTCCGTCTCATTTGCCGGTGTTCCGTCAATAATGGCTGCGGCAGATTGGTCTAAGCGCAACTGCACCGGCTGTGATCGGTCTGCAACAAGTGTTTTATGCAGCTTAGGCAGGAACTGTTCCGCGATCTGCCGATGCACAAGACATACCTCTGCTGCGTTGCAGACAGACGGACGGCTGGTTTTGGCGTTTTCTATGATCCGCAGCGCCATTTCCTGGCCGCCATCTTTATCAACATAAATGTGGCACATGCCGGTACCGGTCTGAATACAGGGAACACTTGCATTTTCTGTAATCGCCTTGATCAGACCTGCGCCGCCTCGGGGGATTAGTAAATCCACCAGTCCGACGGCAGTCATCAGCTCCTGTGCGCTTGCACGGGAGGTGTCCTGCACGAGCTGTATGAGCCGGGGGTCCAGCCCTGTTTGCTTCAGACCGGACTGCATGGCCTTTACAATGGCATTTGCCGAGCGAAATGCCTCCTTACCGCTTCGCAGTACGCAGGCGTTGCCGGATTTGAGCGCAAGCGCTGCCGCATCGGAAGTTACGTTGGGACGGCTTTCGTAAATAATGGCAACAACGCCCATTGGAACACCGACCTGATTGATGACCATACCGTTGGCCTGTGTGATGCTTTTGCGTACACGGCCGACCGGATCGGGAAGAGAAGCAACCTGCCGGATTCCTTCTGCCATTGACCGGATCCGGTCCGCAGTCAGGGCAAGTCTGTCGAGCATTACGGTAGAAATGTGCGATTTCGCAGCTTCCATATCAAATGCATTTGCTGCAAGGATTTCGTCAGCAGAGGAAATCAGCGCATCTGCCATGTTGAGCAGGGCTGTGTTTTTTTGCCGGGTTTCAAGCATTGATATTGCAGGCGCACATGCACGTGCGGCAAGTAGGATTTCGCGGGTTGTCATTTCAGCACTTCTTTCCGATAAATTTTGTTCCGATGGGTTGACCTTCAAACAGACGGTAGAGGATCTCGGGCGTTTCGCCGTTGGTGATCACCATATCAATGCCTGCGTCCATTACGATCTGCGCGGCGCGAAGCTTGGTGGCCATACCGCCGGAACCGAGACTGGAGCCTGCGCCGCCTGCAAGAGAGAGGATCTCGGGGGTGATCGCAGGGACTTCGGGGATCAGAACTGCCTGGGGATTCTTTCGCGGATCGTCGGTGTAAAGACCGTCAATATCTGAAAGCAATACGAGTATATCTGCACCGATCAGACGCGTAACGATCGCAGACAGACTGTCGTTTTCGCCAATGGTGGTGTGGATACCGATCTCATCGATGGAGACGGCGTCGTTTTCATTAACGATTGGCAGAGCACCCCATGCAAGAAGCTGTTCTAAGGTGTCGTGGACATGGCCGCTTCGACGGCTGTCCTGAATATCATCAGCAGTCAGAAGAATTTGTGCTACTGTATGATGAAATTCTGAAAAGAGCTTGTCGTATGTATGCATCAGCTCGCACTGGCCGACCGCCGCTGCCGCCTGCTTGCCGGGCATGTCGCTCGGTCTGCCGGCAAGACCTAATTTTCCGACGCCCATGCCAATGGCACCGGAGGATACCAGTACGATTTCGTTGCCGGCATTTTTTAGATCACTGAGCACCTTGCACAACAGCTCTACCCGACGGATATTTAACCGTCCGCCGGTATGAGCAAGGGTAGAAGTACCCACCTTGATCACGATCCGCATATAAATGCCTCCTTCTCTATATCAGAAACAAATGTCTATATACCAAAGATTGTACTACATATCCAACTAATAAGCAACATAAAACAAATCAAAATTTCCCTGGATTTTACATACAGCCAGTGTGCTTTTACGGAAGGTGATTATTTTGGAACAGAAAAAAACAATATGCCTGCTGAATGATTCATTCCCACCGAATATAGATGGCGTGGCAAATGCTGTAGTTAATTATGCACAGCAGCTTAATCAAAACGGTCAACCGGCCATCGTCATCGCACCGAACCACCCGCAAGCGAAGGATGACGAATTTCCATATCAGGTGCTTCGCTATCCAAGCGTAAGTTACTCGAAGGAAAGCCAGTATAAAGCCGGTATTCCCTTTTCGCCGGAAGTGGCAAGAGAGCTGGACCGTCATGAGATCGGGCTGCTCCACAGTCATTGTCCGATCGTGTCGACGTTTATGGCGCGACAGATCCGACATTTGAAAAATGCACCGATTGTTTTAACATATCATACAAAATTTGATATTGAAATTGCTAACATCGCTCCAATACAGCCCCTGCAAAATGCGTGTAAAAAGGCGCTTGTAGCAAATATTTCTGCCTGTGATGATGTTTGGGTCGTCAGTTCCGGCGCAGGGGAGAATCTGCGCGGTATCGGTTACGAGGGCGATTATATCGTGATGCATAACGGTGTGGATTTCCCGAAAGGCCGTATAGGTGAAGAAAAGGTCGCAGCTGCGACGGAGGGATATGATCTGCCCGGAGATGTTCCGGTGTATTTGTTTGTCGGACGGTTGATGTGGTATAAAGGGATCCGTCTGATCGCTGATGCGTTGACGATGCTTAAGAAAAACGGGAAAGATTTTCGCATGGTATTTATCGGAACAGGAGATAATCATGCGCAGATTGAACAGTACATACAAGAGTGCGGCATTTCTGATCGTTGTATTTTTACCGGGCCGATCCGCGACCGAGAAGTGCTCCGCGCATGGTATTGCAGGGCAGATTTGTTTCTGTTTCCGTCAACATTCGATACGAACGGTCTGGTTGTCCGGGAGGCTGCCGCCTGCTCGCTGGCATCAGTACTGATTCAGGGAAGCTGTGCTTCAGAAGGTATTACACATGGAGAAAACGGATTTTTGATCGATGAGACGGCAGAAAGTCTGTACGGATGTTTGTCGACATTGTCCACAGAGGCGATCAAAACGGCCGGAGAAAATGCTGCAGAACAGATCTATCTTTCGTGGGAGAGTGCAGTGCAAAAGGCCTCAGATAGATATGCAGTTGTTATGGACCGGTATGCAGCCGGCGAATACCCAAAGAATCGCAAGCCGATGGAGAGTATTCTTAAAGCAAACGGAGAAATGATGGAGCTGATGGGAAAATTGTCCCGTTTTCGGCATAATAAAAGATAAGAGATAATTTATACCGCACCTTGCCCGGCAAGGTGCGGTAGCTTTATTTGGAGTTGATAGTTCGGGCGCTGGTGCGGCCGTCCGGACGGATTTCACCGACAATTGTTAGAGAACGCTTTGTCAGCGACGGTCCGATAAGTTCATAGATCAGCACGGCAAACAGCACAACATTTCGGGCAAGAGCGCCGTTTGGAAGGGCAGAGGCTGTCAGCGCCATGCCAAGAGCAACACCGGCCTGCGGAAGTAGGGTAATGCCTAAATTGTTCGTGATGGCATGCGGCTGATTTGTCAGCCGGCAACTAATGTCGGAGCCAAAATATTTACCTGCAGATCTTGCGATAATATAAATAATGCCGACTAAAAGTGTGATGGGCTGCACCAGAACCTGCAGATCAAGCTCTGCTCCGGATATGACAAAAAACAGAATGTTCAGAGGCATGGTCCAACCGTCAACGCGGCCCATCAGCTCCTCAGAGGTATCGCAAATATTGCAGAAGACGGTGCCGGTCATCATGCAAACGAGCAAAAGAGAAAATCCGCAGTGAATATTACCGATTTGGAAGGTCAGAGAGGAAAGGCCTACTGTTAAAAGGACAAATGCAACAGAAATCGTCATACGTTTACTGCGGGAGTGAAAGACCTGTTCAACAAAATCTAATAGCCAGCCCATAAGAGAGCCTAACAGAATCGATAAAAAGATCTCTACAATCGGTTCGACAATCACAGCAAGAACGCTGACCTGTCCCATTGACAGAGCAGAAGCAATACCGAAGGATATGGAGAAAATCAGCAGACCGACGGCATCATCAATCGCAACGACCAGCATTAACAGGCGTGTCAGAGGACCGTCTGCTTTATATTGCCGTACGACCATAAGTGTAGCGGCCGGTGCTGTAGCAGAGGCGATCGCGCCTAAAACGATGGCACAAGGCAGGGAAATAACGTTCGGGAAGCATAGATGCAGACCGATCAGCACAAGGTCAACAAAAACAGTAGTGATGACGGCTTGCAGGATACCGATCGTAATTGCTTTTGCGCCGGTAGCCTTAAGCTGACTCAGACGGAATTCATTTCCGATCGCAAAGGCGATAAAGCCTAAAGCGATTTGCGTAATAATGCTCAAACTTTCTACCTGGGCAAGGGAATTAAATCCAAGACCTTGCAGCTTCAGCGCGCCTAAACCAAAGGGTCCTAATAAAAGACCGGCGATCAGATAAGCTGTAACGGCAGGCAGATGAAAGAGCTTTGTCAGTCGGGAGAGAAGCAATCCGCCAATGAGGGCAACTGCCAAACAAATTAAGTGAATTTCCATATGATGAAGCCTCTTTTTCAGCACATATTCTTAATTGGAAGAAGTTGTTTGATATAATTTACCGCTGTGTATCATAACACCGCAATAAAATTTCTTCAAGAGCAATACCATACAAAAAACGGACGTTTATGAACGGTTTTTTGTGCTGTTTGAAGCAATAAAAAGATATCTGACCCTGCGTTGCAGAAGCAGAGTCAGATGTATGAGTTTGTTCAGCAAGATTCTATTTGGGGAGATCCTCGTTTGCCGGATTATTTAAAACCCGTCCGTCTTCGTCGAAACGCGAGCCATGACAGGAACAATCCCACGAATGTTCAACGGGGTTCCATTTAAGCGCGCAGCCGAGATGCGGACAGCGCTTGCCGGAAAAACAGAGAAGATTCGTTATGGCTTCAAAGCCGTTTACCAGAAGTTGCGGCTTGCATATGCTTCTGGAGGGGTTAAACAGATCAAGATAGTCGTTTTCTTTCCCCAGCAGCTGATCACACAGCAGCATGGATGCAAGCATCGCGCCGGTCATGCCCCATTTATTAAAACCGGTTGCCGTAAAAAATCTGGCGCTTCTGCTGCTGTACTGCCCGATATAGGGGATGTCGACCAGACTCATGCAGTCCTGTGCAGCCCAATGGCAGACCTGCGAGGCTTGCGGATAGTGCTGCCGGGAAAATTGTTGAATAGCTTCCCAGTTTCCGCCGTTCTTTCCGGTACGATGACCGCCGCCTCCTATTAAAAGAAGATTGCCGTAATTGCGAAAAGACAGACCTGTCTGGCTTTCATCTACATACATACCATGCACATCCTGTGCATTTTCATATGCGATCACATATGAGCGGTGCTGATACAGTTTTAAAAAATAGCTGCCATGCTTATTGATAAAGGGGAAATGTGTGGCAACAATTACGGCTTTGGCATTTATCTGACCAAGGTCGGTGATAGCCGTGTTTCCACGCATTTCCTTTACATGCGTATTTTCGTAAATAGAAAACCCCTGTGCGATCACGGCAGCAAATTTCAGAGGATGAAATTGTGCCTGATCACGAAACATGACCGCGCCGGCTGTGGAAAACGGCAGAGCGGCTGTTTGGCAAAGCTCTGCTTGCGCACCTATGTGCGAAAGAGCAGACATCTCTTTATCGAGCAGTGCCGGCTCATTTCGGGTATACACATAATTATCCTTTGTCTCAAAATCACAGGGGATTTGTTTGCATAATTGCGCATAACGGTTGACGGCAGATTGATTGGCTAACAGATATCTCTGTGCACATTCTGTCCCCATGTGTTTGTAAAGCTTGTGATAAATCAGACCATGCTGGGCGGTGATTTTTGCTGTGGTGTATGCTGTTGTGCCTTGGCAGATCCGGTTTTTTTCTACTAATATACAGGATGTGCCGGTCTGCTTTAGCCGGTGCGCCGTTAACAGTCCTGCCATGCCTCCGCCGATGACCAGCACATCTGTTTTGTGATCGCCCCGGAGCGGTTCAAAGCGCGGCAGATGCGCTGTTTGCTGCCAAATAGATTCCATGTTAACTCCTGTCAGCGGGTTTTATTGATCGATCAGATCTGCGGCCGGCGTGTCGTTGCTCAGATTATCCCTGGCAAGGTCGTTGTCATATGGCCAGAAGCCCTGCGGAGGTTTTTGCGTGGCAGGATTTGCGATATGATAAACCTTCTGAGAAGGGCCGGAGGTTCCCGCAATAATTGGATTTGCAGGCGCTTTACCATGCTTTGCTTTTCCCTGGATTTCCGGTACAGGCGGGTATGTGTTTTTTGGCGGTTTGGGCGCAATTTGCGGCCGCTTCATTCCTTTTTTTGCCATAGTGCTCACCTCGTCGTTAGTATGGACTTTTTGCAGAAATTTATCCGTTTTGCAAAAAGAAATCGGGTGTTCATAACGAAAAGTCGTTATGAACACCCGAGCTGCTCCGGGTTATAAGATGCCGTCAGGCTTTTTGATTAGACAGGATCTGCCACTGGTTGTCTACTGATTTTAGGGTTACCACTCCGGCTCCGTTGTTGCCGAGAGCAAGGGAATTTGCGGTGTAGTATAAGCGGATCGTTCCGTCATCCATATCCTCTATGCGGACAGCTGCGAAATTCTCTGTTAACGCCACGTCGGTTCCCATACGGTAGTAGCAATTTGTGCCTTCCAGATAAACAAGTCCTTTAAAACCGTTGGCTTCCACATTTTCCAGGGTGATCCCAAAGTATTGCGTGAGGACCTGATTCATTTTGTCTGCCGGCAGCCGATGCAAGTCCAAGTTGATGTCAAACCCGGGTTGGTCTTTCAGTTTCTCCCATTCTGCATCGGTAGGCGTCCGGGACTCGCCGGGAAATCCATTATAGAACAACCGATCCAACGCAATCTGAGTCGGGGTTGCGAACAGGCTGGTCAGCGCGCGGTTGTACCAACTGCTCAGGTCCCCAAACAGCGTGTTAAACGCTGCAAGTCGGGGATCTTCCGGGAGGTTGGGATTGCCGATGTCCTGATCCGGATCCGCTGGATTGGGATTGCTGATACCTTGATTGGGATCCTTTGAGGTGTCCGGTGTGTCATTTGCGGGCGCACAAGCAGCCAGCAGCAGACATAGAGTTAACAGCAATATCAGCATTTTTTTCATAGTCAGACCTCCTGCATCCAATTCTCCTTAATCACTTTCCCAGATAAATATGACAACCACAAATCGCACACTTATAATGTAAATCTTCAACGAGAACAAGATCATGTTTCACCTTGTCTATCATTATGCCACAAATAGTACAGGAGTACCAATGGTCACTCAAGTTATAACTGTATATCGTTCTTACGTTATGTGCCTGTTCGTTGGTTGTATAACCGCAGATTGTACACTCCTGCCAGTGGCATGTTTCATTGAAATCG
>JAZNNK010000026.1:0-13063 GCA_045580205.1 Faecousia sp. | reverse complement strand
TACATCCTCCACAAAATCCCCGTCATGATAATGCGTATCCTTCTGCTTCGGACCAGGTTCTGTCGGCTTATAATCACTGCCCTTTACCGCCGGCTCACCCTCTATTGACCGCAATATCTCCGCTACCATCGCGGACAATTCCTGTTTGTTCATTGGTCTGTCCCCCCATCAAAACAACAAGGCCGAACCGTCGCCGGCTTTTTTCGTAAGCTTGCCGTTTTCCATAAAGCCCATTTTTTCCAGCCACTTCTGGAACGCAGGGATTGCCGTTTTTCCGGTCAATTCACGCAGAGCGGCTGTTTCACGAAATCCGGTCGTCTGATAATTGAGCATGATATCATCACCGTGCGGGATGCCCATAAAGTAATTGCACCCTGCAAGGGTCAATAAAGATGCTAAATTTTCAATATCATTCTGATCTGCCTTCATATGATTCGTATAGCAGCAATCACAACCCATTGAAATACCGGTCAGCTTGCCCATAAAATGATCCTCAAGACCCGCTCGTGTAACCTGCCGCGCGTCATACAGATACTCCGGGCCGATAAATCCTACGACTGTATTAACAAGGAACGGTTCAAACCGCTTTGCAAAGCCGTAACACCGCGCCTCCATTGTAACCTGATCAGTATCAAAATGGGCGTTACTGGACAGTTCCGACCCCTGACCGGTTTCAAAATACATTACATTTGGCCCCTCTGCCGTCCCCTCATGCAAAAGAAGCTCTTTTGCCTCCTGCAATGTATCTGCTGTAAATCCAAACGCTTCATTTCCTTTTTGGCTTCCCGCTATTGATTGAAAAATAAGATCGCACGGTGCACCGTCGCGAACGGCCTTCATCTGCGCCGTTACATGTGCAAGAACACATATCTGTGTAGGGATCTGCCAATGCTCCTTGATTTCAGCAAACCGCCGCAGCACCTTGCCCACCTGCTCCGGTGAATCTGTAACTGGATTGAGTCCGATAACCGCATCCCCTGCGCCAAAGCTTAAACCCTCAAGCGTCGACGCTGTTATACCGTCCGGATCATCGGTGGTATGATTTGGCTGCAGGCGGCATGATAGCGTTCCGGGCAAACCGATCGTTGTATTACAATGTGCAGTAACGGTAATTTTCTGCGCTGCATAAATAAGGTCTAAATTACTCATCAGCTTCGTAACCGCAGCAATCATCTCTGCGGTCAATCCACGACTAATTTTCCGGATATCACTTCCCGAAGTCGTCTCTGCCAAGATCCATTCCCTCAGTTCTGCAACTGTCCAGTTCCGGATCTTCCGGTAAACTGCTTCGTTGACATCATCCTGAATGATCCTTGTTACCTCATCTTCCTCATAAGCAACGGCAGGATGCTCACGCAAGTCTGCAAGTGTAAGTGCAGACAGCACAACCTTGGCCGCGACGCGCTCCTGTGCCGTTTCCGCCGCAAGAAAAGCAAGCCTGTCTCCGCTTTTTTCTTCGTTGGCTTTAGCCAGCACCTGCTTGATATCCTTAAAAACATACGTTTTCCCAAGTAAAGTCGTTTTCAGTTTCATTGCGCACCTCATTTTGACAAAATCAGGGTTTTAATTACTACCGGCAGTGCAGGACCAACCGGCACACCTATATCCAAAAAGCTTTCTTCCTGCAATTGCAAACGGTCAATACACAAACACGGAGTATCTTGACCGATCTGCAGACACAGCATATGCCCCAACGCCTTTGCCATATCAGACTCCAGACATACATAGACCGACTTTCCTGCCGTTCCCCGCACAATCGCCTCCGCAAGATAAGCTACCTGGCTGTAATTCGGCGCTGCATATCCGGGTATCGCCAGAACAACAGTCTGTGAATCCTTCTGTGCGATACGGCGGGCGATCTGCTCTGAAAATGCCGGGCCGTTTTGTTCCTTTTCTGTAAAGACTACCACCGGCAGATTTTTAACAGGCAACTGTACACCGCGATGAAACACAGTACTGCCCGAAAGCTGCGCACTATGACAGCCTGCACCGATCACCGTCGCCCGGATTGTTTCCGTGCCGAGCATATATTCTCCTTTACACAGCAGGCTTTTTTTGATCTCCTGTCCCAGCAGAGGACCGATATCTCCAAACGCATCCGGCGCATGCTCCGTATCTATACAATCTGCCACACCGCCTGAAAAAGATAAAACTGCCTGTCCGGGTTTTTCCCACACACCACTTGCCTCCTTCGTCAGCAAGCGCTGCAGAAGTTCCTCCTCCTGCCGAAGACCGGCTGCCGTTTCCAATGTGCGAACGAGCATCTGCGCGACCGCCCGCAGGTGCTCCGTATCCGGCATATCTGCCGGTCTGAGCGGTGTCATTTCCCGCAGCACCTCCGAAACATATGTCAGCCGTCCTGACCGATCCAACTTTATAAGACGACCACCAACATTCAAACAGCCCGTTTGGACAATACGTCCCTCCTCTATAAGTGCAAGATTGCTCGTCCCGCCGCCAATATCCATATGCAATACGCGTTTGCCCGTTCTCTCAGAGTACGCTACTGCGCCTGCCCCCTTCGCAGCCAGCACGCTTTCCAGATCCGGTCCTGCGGTGGCAACAACAAAATCTCCGGCAAAGTCGGACAACGCTTCGAGAACGGCCTTTGCGTTTTCTTTTCGGGAAGTTTCCCCTGTAATAATAACGGCACCGGTATCTACACCTTCGCGTGTAATATTTGCCTTTCTATATTCATTATCAACAATATCTGCGATCGCTTTGCCGTCAACATGATATCCGTCCGTCATCGGCGTAAAATATACCGGACTTTTATACCGGATTTTTCGCTCAGTGATCTCCATCTGCGGTACAGCAAAACCTGATGCCTGATTTTGTACCGTCAGTTCCAATACGATCAACTGCGTGGTGGTCGTGCCGACATCCAACCCTACAGAAATCAGTCTGTCAGACACGGCCTGTTACCTCTTCTAATATTTCCCGTACCATAAAATCCTTAACCGTCAGCGGATTTGTGTTGCAACACGGATCAGAAAGTGTTGCTTTCACAATATCGGCAGCTCTGTTCCACACCGCACCGGGCTCAACACCGGCCTGTGCCAGTGTCTCCGGCATTTTCATCTCCCGCCGCAAGCGGATAAGCGCATTTTTTAAATTCCGTACAGCAAGCGTATCTGCAGACCCGCCGACACCGGCATGTCGCGCAAGCTCTGCATATTTTTCAGAAGCTGCTTGTGCGTTGCAAGCAATAACAGCCGGCAGTAAAATCGCATTCAACCTTCCGTGCGGCAGATGAAATATTCCACCCAGGCTGTGCGCCATTGCATGACACAAACCTAAGCCTGCCTGTGTAAATGCCATTCCTGCCATTGTGGATGCCTCATGGATCTTTCCGCGCACCTGCAATCTGCCTGCAAAAGATGCCGGCAGCGATGTAAGCGCAATGCAGAAAGCGTGTTGCGCTAAAGCATCAGTAATTGCGCAGGCATCCCGCGCAACATACGCCTCCAGCGCATGACTCAAAACATCGAAACCTGTATCCGCAACCAACGACGCAGGCAGCTGACTTAACAGTTCACTGTCAAGTATCGCGATCTCCGGACGTAGCCGCGCATCAATGAGCGGATGCTTGACCTGATCATGCGTCAGTATTGCAAAATCTGTTACCTCAGACCCGGAGCCGGAGGTAGTGGGAATCACCACCAAACGAATCTTTTCTGATGAAAAATACGCCATTGCCTTTGCGCAATCAATCGCACTGCCACCACCCAACGCAACGATCGTATCCGGCTTAAAGCTGCGTGCAACAGACGCTCCGTCCGCTACAAGTTCCACCGATGGATCAGGGCTGATCCGATGAAAAATTTCCGTCTGCTCCGCACCTGCTGTTTTTGCAATTTTTTCAGCGATCCCGTTCTTGAAAAAAAACGGATCCGTTACGAGCAACAACCGTTTACAACCGATTTCCGCCAAATATGCTACCGCGCCCTGACCGGATATAATTTTTGTGTTAGATATAAATTGCTTCATTTTCCCACCGCCTTATATTGGCAGTATTACCAATTGTGCCAAATTCATGTATCTTGCAAGAAAAAATTGTGATTTGAAAAAAATTGTAGGAAAAACAAAACAAATGTGCTATCATAAAAAGGAGGTGATCATTTTGGATAACGAACAGCACGAACAGGATATCCCCGAGCAGACAGGCTATACGCCGCGTCCCCGCTGGCAGGTTCTGCTTGCACGAATCGGTCTGATCATTTTTACCGCATTTCTTTTAATGTATTATGTAAACCTATTCAGGGGTGGTATGTGATGCGGATCCTTGGTATCGATCCCGGCTATGGAATTACCGGCTTTGGTCTGATTGAAGCGCAAAGGGGCAGCACGCAGCTTTTACGGTGCGGTGCAATCACGACACCTGCAGGCATGGATTTCTCTGCCCGACTGGAGATCATATATGAAGATATGCGGCTGCTTTTAAGCGAAGCAAAACCCGACGCTGTTGCCATTGAAGAACTTTTCTTTGGGCAAAATGTTACAACGGGCATTGGCGTAGCGCAAAGTCGCGGTGTGATCCTCCTTGCCGTGCGGCAGGCAGGCGTAGAATTATATTCCTACAAACCCATGCAGGTCAAGCAGGCAGTCGTCGGCTACGGTAACGCCACCAAGCATCAGGTGCAGGATATGACAAAACGACTTCTCCACTTAGAGAAAATGCCAAAACCGGACGACGCTGCCGATGCTATTGCAATCGCCCTATGCCATGCAAGATCCAGCACCTCCCTGCTCGCACAAATACAGAAAAAATAATTTTCCGGAGGAAATTTATGCTTTATTACGTTTCCGGTACGGTAACCGTTCTGGAGCCGCCCCTGGCAGTCATTGACTGCGGCGGCATCGGATACTGCTGCAGCGTTACCTCATATACCGCAGCACAGCTGAAATTAAATCAACCCGCAAAGCTATACATTACTGAATCGATCCGCGAGGACGCTTTTGACCTGTACGGCTTTTTAACACGGGAAGAACAGCGCTGCTACAATTTACTTACGTCCGTAAATGGCATTGGTCCGAAAGCGGCTATGGCGATCCTGTCGTCCGGTCCGCAAAACTTTACACTTGCCGTTATGACCGGAGATGAAAAAATGCTTACTGCCGCGCAAGGTGTTGGAAAAAAGATTGCGCAGCGGATTATTTTGGAATTGCGTGATAAAATCGGCGGCAATGCCGCAGAGCCGGACTTCTCCGCACCGACCGCCTCCGCTTTTGTTCAAAAGGACAACCACATCGCCCTTGCAAATGCTGCTCTACAGGAGCTTGGATATTCCCCGTCTGAGATCGCCAATGCGCTTAAGGGCGTCGACCCTGCTTCCTCCACCGAGGAAATGGTCCGCTATGCCCTGCGCGCAATGGTCATGAACGGCTGATATAAAGGCCGGTCGTTCACATCTTTTCTGGAGGTGCTTCCATGAGTCTTGAATATTCCGAAGAATTATCTTCCCCTATGATATCCCCCGTGTACTCTCCGCAGGATGCATCCGAGATCGGACTGCGTCCCCGATTTTTGCACGAGTATACCGGCCAGGAAAAAGCAAAAGGAAATCTCTCCGTCTATATAGAGGCTGCCCGCCAAAGAAATGAACCGTTGGACCACACGCTCCTGTACGGCCCTCCCGGTCTCGGCAAAACAACACTGGCCGGAATTATTGCCAATGAAATGGGTGTCAACATCCGTGTTACTTCCGGTCCTGCGATTGAGAAACCCGGTGATCTGGCCGCCCTGCTGACCAACCTGAATCCCGGTGATATTTTGTTTATCGACGAAATACATCGCCTTAACCGCGTTGTAGAAGAAATTCTTTATCCGGCTATGGAGGATTTTTCCATTGATATTATTGTCGGAAAAGGTCCGTCTGCCAATTCGATCCGTTTAGATCTGCCTAAGTTTACACTTGTCGGCGCAACGACGCGCGCCGGTCAGCTTTCCGCGCCCCTACGCGACCGCTTTGGCGTAAGTCTGCGACTGGAACTATACACACCCGAGGAACTATCCCGTATCGTTACGCGCTCTGCCGCCATTTTAGGTATGCAGATCGATCCCAGAGGCGCAATGGAAATTGCATCAAGAAGTCGCGGAACGCCCCGCATTGCCAACCGTTTCCTTCGCCGTGTCCGGGACTTTGCGCAAGTTATGGCCGACGGTGTGATTACCAAAGAGGTCGCTGATCTTGCTCTTTCTCACTTGGAGGTCGACCGGTTAGGACTTGATGCGATCGACAGACGTATGCTCACTGCCATTATCCGCAACTACGGCGGCGGTCCGGTCGGTCTGGAAACTCTTGCCGCAACGATCGGCGAAGAGGCAATTACACTGGAAGATGTTTATGAACCATATCTGATGCAGCTCGGCTTTTTAACGAGAACACCAAGAGGTCGCTGCGTAACCGCCCTTGCCTACAACCATCTGCACATTCCCTTTGACGGACAGGCACATTTTGAGATTTAGTTTGTTTTTTTCTTGGAAAGTTGCATAAATATTGAATTTTTCGAAGAAAAAATTTCATAAAGGATTGACAAATGCATAGCCATTATGTATAATTCGATATAAGGTGTCGTATCACCGTAATTCTAAGACCCTGGGTTTTCACCCTCAACTTGGGCAGCATACACGGGGCATTATTTAACCGAAGAGAGGTAACATCAATGTACGAAGACAAGACTTTAGTTTGCAAAGAGTGCGGCAACGAATTCGTTTTCACCGCTGGTGAGCAAGAATTCTACGCAGAGCGCGGCTTCCAGAACGAGCCCCAGCGCTGCAAGGCATGCCGTGATGCTCGCAAAAACAACGCTCGTGGTCCCCGTGAATTTTTCACTGCTACCTGCGCCCGTTGCGGCGGTGAGGCAAAGGTTCCTTTTGAGCCCAAGTCCGACCGTCCCGTATACTGCAGCGAGTGCTTCGCTCAGATGCGCGCTGAGGGTTAATTTGCAAAACAAAACAGCACCGGTATAAACCGGTGCTGTTTTTCTTCCCCTTCATTAAAAAGAACCCCCTGTGCATTTGCACAGGGGGAATTTTTTACTTACAAGAATTTCTTGATCTCTTCAGATGCCTTTTCAGGATCATCGGAAATGCTGATAGTGATATTCATATCATTTGCCTGTGCAAAATCTGCACACCAAAGGATAAATTCTTCACCGGCAGTGCGATCTACGCCGATCGTTTTATAAAGATTGTCGATGTACACATTGGTAATATCGAAGTTACCGGCATGCAAGCCGCTTAAAAAGCCCTTAAGCATATCAAGGCTGTTAATACCGTACTCCTGCGAGTCGACCAGACGGACACGGTAATTTACATCATAAGTCAGCTTCTTGCCATACTCGATGCATACAACATCGCCATTGGCGTTGGATACTGCCTCATTAATGGAATCGACCAGCTTCTTTGTCTTGCCGGAACCCTTCAGTCCCATAATCAGATGAATCATCGGAACACTCCTCCTTTGCTTACAGCATTGTTGCTGTAAGTCCATTTTATCAGTTAGCGGCATATTTTGCAACACTATTTTATAAATTTATCAATATATTTTTATGCGCGCTCGTATCCGGGTTTTCCCAAAAGATGGAACATATTCGCTTTATAAAATTCCACACCCGGCTGATTAAACGGATTTACGCCCAGCATATATGCAGAAACACCGCAGGATAGTTCAAAGAAGTAGAATATCTCTCCAAGCTTCTCATTGTTAAGCTCGCCCATATCAATCGTAATAACGGGCACACCTCCGTCAACATGTGCCTCTAATGTTCCCAGATATGCTTTCTGATCCACAAAGTCCAGCGTTCTTCCTTCCAGATAATTCAATCCGTCCAGATTCTTATAGTCGCCGCCAATCGTCAGCTTGGCTTCAGGAGGATCAAAACGAATCATCGTCTCAAAAATATTGCGCTCTCCCTGCTGGATCATCTGACCGAGCGAATGAAGATCGGGCGTAAACTCTGCCGTTACGGGGAAAATTCCCTTTCCGTCCTTGCCCTCTGACTCACCAAAGAGCTGTTGCCACCATCCGCCCATCATCTTAAATCCGGGTTCAAAGGATTCGAGGATCTCGATGCACTTTCCGTTTCGGTACATCAAATTCCGCGTTGCCGCATACAGCCATACAGGATTTTCAAAGGAACGGATATCATATTCCTTTTTCGCCTTAGCTGCGCCACGCATAACCTCCATCGGATCAATACCGGCAACTGCCATCGGCAACAGGCCGACAGCTGTCAGAACCGAATAACGGCCGCCTACATTCGGAGGAATAACAAAGCTCTCCCACCCCTCCTCGGTTGCCATCTGACGAAGCGCGCCCTTGACGGGGTCTGTAATCGCATAAATACGTTTTTTAGCACCCTCCGTGCCATACTTACGCTCCAGCATCCAACGAAGGGCGCGCGTTGCAATCGCAGGCTCGGTCGTCGTACCGGACTTGCTTATAATCGCAATAGAGAAATCCTTCCCCTCCAGAAGACGGCACAACTCATTCCAATGACGGGTGGATAAAGTATTGCCCGCATAATAGATCTGCGGATTACCTTTGCCCTTGCCTATATTATGATTGGCGCCCTGCATCAACTCGATCGCTGCGCGGGGACCAAGATAGCTTCCGCCTATACCGACGACTACAAAAACATCGCTTGTCTGACGGATCTGCTCGGCCGCTGCACGGATCCGGCGAATTTCTTCTGTCTCTGTTTTAACCGGCAGATCAAGCCAACCTATAAAATCACTACCCTCTCCGCTGCCCTCTGTCAGCGTTTGATGAGCGGAAAACACTTCTTTCTCCGTTGCCAGAAGATCCGGCAATGACACCTGCCCCCACACATTGGAAATATCAATATTAATCATAATATCCACCTTCCTCCCTTTTCTTATATTAATATGTTACATTATATTTATCCTAAAGGCAAGAACCAGAAAATCTTTCAGCAAAATTGACAAAAGATCGTGCGGCAGATCTTCCTGCCACCCCTTGTTTTTTTTACATATTGCTATATAATAAATCCATACATCCCGAAACCAGGAGGCAAGCAAATATGAACTACGGATTTGGCGTGGATTTAGGCGGAACCTTCACCAAATTTGCATGCTTTGATGCCGACGGCACGCTTGTGCATAAATGGCAAATTCCTACCAATACACAAAATTACGGCGAGCAGATCCTGCCCGATATTGCACACGCAATACACTGCTATATGAATGAAAATAATATTGAGAAAAAGCAGGTCATTGGTGTCGGCATGGGCGTTCCCGGCGCAGTTGGCACTGATCAAATTGTCGATCATTGTGCCAATCTCGGTTGGGGTGTTGTGAACGCGGCAGACATCCTCTCCGACCTGACCGGCTTGCCTGTAAAAATCGGTAACGATGCCACATTGGCCGCACTTGGCGAAGCATGGAAAGGAAGCGGCGCAAACTATGATAACATCGTTCTGATCACCCTTGGCACAGGTGTCGGCGGCGGAATTATTATAAACGGACAACCGGTCATCGGCGCACACGGTGCGTGCGGAGAAATTGGCCACATAGTCCTCAATCGCAACGAAAAAGAACAATGCTCCTGCGGCAAGTACGGATGCGTAGAGCAATACTGCTCTGCCACAGGAATTGTGCGAACGGCAAAAAAACATCTGGCGCAAGACCCGCGCGCTTCTGTGCTGCGGAATATTCCGGTAATGACCTGTAAAGACATTTTTGACGCCGGTGCTGCAGGAGATGCTCTTGCAAAAGATATCTTAGAAGAAGTCTATGACAATATGGCAGAATTTATTGCCGATGTCTGCTGTGTCCTTGACCCAAGTGCTATCGTGATCGGCGGCGGTGTGAGCAAAGCCGGAGACGTTCTGCTTGACGGAATTACACGACATTTTCCAAAATATATCTTCCACGCTATATCTAATGTCCACTTCTTTCTTGCCTCTTTGGGAAACGACGCCGGTGTTTACGGTGCATTTAAGCTGATTCTTGATACATATAAACCATAACGATCGCGGGAGTGCTGCAATTTGCGGCACTCCCATCACCTTTATTTCGGGATCATGATCGTCAGGACGATCTGGCTGTCTGTTTCCTTTCTTTCAGAAACCGCTGCAATTCCGGACATCTGGATCCGGGTCAGCGTTTGGCTGATGTGGCGCAAAAACGCACACACATTAATGTTTTTGATTTCTTTTTCAGTTGGAGCGAGAAGCTGCTCGATATATTGCTCTGTCTTCGCCACACTCATGGATTGTTCAACAATACGGGATATCACCTGCAGCTTCTGCGGTTCGGAATTCAGTTTCAGCAGAGCCCGGGCATGCCGCTCAGTCAATTCCGCTTCACGAACAGCCTGGAGCACCGGTTCGGAATGACGAAGCAGGCGCAGCTTATTGGCAATACCGCTTTGACTTTTTCCCAGCACTCTGGAAGCCTGCTCCTGACTCATTGAAAAGCTATCCATTAAAAGCGCGATTCCTTTTGCCTCCTCAATAAAATCCAGATCCTGTCTTTGCAGATTTTCCACAAGCGCTGCCATCGATGATTCCTGATCATCCATACTCATAACAATACACGGAATTTCTGTCAGTCCGGCCATCTGTCCTGCCCGAAGACGCCGCTCACCCGCTATCAGCTCGTATCCGCTCCCCACTCTGCGGACAGATAACGGCTGCAGTATACCATGACGGCGAATGCTGTCTGCAAGCTCCTCCAATGCTTCCTGCCGAAAAATCTTTCGCGGCTGCGACGGATTGGGATGAATTGTTCTCGGTGGCAGAAATACTACCCGTCCTGTTTCCATATACGTCTTTAATTTCTGGCACTGCATTCTGCCTTCCTCCTTGGTAATTGGTAAACCCATTTTATAAAGATTTATCACAGAAAAACCACGAATAGGGCAATTGCCTATGTAAAATCGCTCGACAAGTTCTCTGCAAGCTCCGTTGCAAACTGGCAATCTGTGTGGTACAATGGGGAAAATGTTCCAAGGAGCGCTTATTATGCAAACACAAAAGCTTTATTATGAAGATTGCCATATATCCTCCTTTCGTGCAAATGTGATAGCATGTACGGAAACAGAAAACGGCTGGCTGATAACGTTAGATGCGACCGCTTTTTTTCCTGAAGGCGGTGGTCAGGCAAGCGATCAGGGCTTTCTTGAAAATGTGCGCGTCCTCGATGTGCTGGAAAAGGACGGTCATATTCTCCATCTATGCGATGCTCCCCTCCGGGTCGGCGCTTCCGTTACCGGTACGATCAACTGGGCGCACAGATTTGATCTCATGCAGCAGCATACAGGCGAGCACATCCTCTCCGGTATCATTCACCGGATGTTCGGCTATCACAACACCGGCTTTCACATCGGAGCAGAACTTGTAACGGTAGACTTTGACGGTCCTATCAGCGACGATGTTCTGCCGGAGCTTGAAAAGCAGGCAAACGATATGATATGGAAAAATCTTCCCATAACCTGCTTCTATCCCTCCCGGGAAGCGCTTGAAACACTTGTCTACCGCACCAAACGAAAACTGCCCTGGCCTGTCCGGATCGTAGATATACCAAATACAGATACATGTGCCTGCTGCGGCATCCATACCGCCTTTACCGGTGAAGTCGGACTGCTTAAACTTTTTAGCTGCGTAAAATTCCGCGACGGCGCACGAATAGAAATGGCATGCGGTGAAAGAGCCTTTCGTCTTCTGTCGCAAATATACGACCAGAACCGTCTTGTCAGTCAAGCCTTTTCCGCAAAGCAGCTTGAAACCGGCGCGGCCGCAAACAGAATGAACGCTATGCTTGCTGATGAAAAATTTCGCTTTGTCGGTCTGCAAAAAAAGCTTTTCCGAATGATTGCAGAAAACTATGCCGGAAAGGGCAACACCATTCATGTAGAGCCTTTTTTGACTTCCGATGCTGTGCGGGAGCTATGTGACGCTATTGCCAGTGTATGCGGTGGTACAGCCATTGTCCTTTCCGCCAGGGATAATGCCGCGTACAGCATTTGCGCAATCGATAAAGCGATTGACATCCTGCCTCTTGGCAAACAAGTCTGCGCAGAACTTAATGGAAGAGGCGGTGGAAGAAACGGCGTGTTTCAGGGAAATATTCATGCCTGTCTGCATGATATTGCCTCTTTTTTTGAAAACACATACCCGGATTTTGTATTCAATGTCAATTCTGCGCAGTAAAATGCAATAGAATTTGATAAATCCGATACTTTACAATAACATTTCGGTATTGTATAATAAAATGGTCTGGGGTATAAAAAGCCCTGTAATTTCTTATTTTAATTGTCGAAAAATTGGCAATTTAGTAAATGGAGGAAAACGTTATGTCTGTTAAAGTTGCAATCAACGGTTTTGGTCGTATCGGCCGTCTGGCTTTCCGTCAGATGTTCGGTGCTGAGGGCTATGAAGTCGTAGCGATCAACGACCTGACCTCTCCCAAAATGCTGGCTCACCTGCTGAAGTACGATTCCACTCAGGGCAACTATGCTGCTCAGGGCCATGTCGTCGAAGCTGGCGAAGACAACATTGTTGTCGACGGTAAGAAGATCACCATTTATGCAAAGGCCAATGCTGCTGAGCTCCCCTGGGGCGAACTGGGTGTCGATGTAGTTCTGGAGTGCACCGGATTCTACACCTCCAAGGCTAAGGCGCAGGCACATATCGATGCAGGTGCTAAGAAGGTCGTTATTTCTGCTCCTGCCGGCAACGATCTGCCCACTATTGTTTACAACGTAAACCATAAGACTCTGACCAAGGAAGACAACATCATTTCTGCTGCTTCCTGCACCACCAACTGTCTAGCTCCTATGGCTAAGGCTCTGAATGATCTGGCTTCCATCGAGTCCGGCATTATGTGCACGATCCATGCTTACACCGGCGATCAGATGCCTCTGGACGGTCCTCAGCGTAAGGGCGACCTCCGTCGCAGCCGCGCTTGCGCCGTAAACATCGTTCCCAACTCCACCGGTGCTGCTAAGGCAATCGGTCTGGTTATCCCCGAGCTGAACGGCAAGCTGATCGGCGCCGCACAGCGCGTTCCCACCCCCACCGGCTCCACCACGAT
>JAZNNK010000025.1:0-4695 GCA_045580205.1 Faecousia sp. | reverse complement strand
GGAAATGATGGCAGAAAAGCCGGAATCGCGCCACAGCTTTAGCAAAATTTCGCCAATATTCATTCCTGCACCTCCCGAATGGAGAGAAACCGCAGCTCGTTAATGGGCTGGTTCATCTTGTATGCAACGATTGCCATAATCATGGCAGCCGTTTTAGGTTCTACGTTATACAGTTTTAGTTCTCCTGCAGAGCCGGGAGCTGGCGAAGGTGTGCATACAGCGGGAATGTTTTGTGCTTCTTCGCACTTTTGAGCAGCAATAAAAATTTTTCCGATAAAAATTATCACCAGCATAAGCAGAATCAGCCCGAAGAAAACGACACAATAGCCGAGCAGCGCATACAGACCTGCTTGGCCAAGACCGATTGCAGCAGTGTTTCCAGATAAAAGCATAGTGGTCTACTCCTTGCAATAAACGAAAAGGGAGAATCTGATCCGAAGAGGATACGATTTCCCGGAAAGGTTACTTTTTAGAGAAAAGCCAGTTAATCAGCATCGTGGTGAGAATGATCATGCCGATGACCACGAAGATCACCAGCATACCTGTTCCCATTCTGGGAAGCTGGTCAACAAAGCCCATAGGGTTAAATTGTATGTCCATGATCAATGACCTCCAAACATACTCAGGATGATACCGCCTGCGATTACGGAGGCGATCTGACCGGAGACATTTACACCGATAGAGTGCATCAGCAGGAAGTTGTTGGGATCTTCCTCAAGACCCATTTTATGAACGATACGGCCGGACATCGGGAAAGCAGAGATACCGGCGGCGCCAATCATGGGGTTGATCTTCTTTTTAGAGAAGAGGTTAATAAACTTTGCAAACAGTACGCCGCCTGCGGTGTCTACGATAAAGGCGATAAGGCCCAGACCCATAATCAGCAGGGTGTCTATCTGGAGGAACTTATCTGCTACCATATTAAAGGCGACAGATATGCCAAGAAAGATCGTGATCAGGTTTGCAAGCACATTCTGTGCGGTGTCGGAAAGGCTCTCCAGCACGCCGCACTCGCGAATGAGATTGCCGAACATTAAAAAACCGATCAGCGCAGTAGCATCCGGAACAATGGCAGATGCAACCACAGTAATGATAATGGGGAACATAATACGCGTGGTCTTACTGACGGATTTTTGCTCGTAGGGCATCCGGATCATACGCTCCTTCTTGGTAGTCAGCGCTTTAATGACCGGCGGCTGAATTACGGGAACAAGCGCCATATAGGAGTAGGCAGCGACAGTGATCGCACCGACATAGTTCGAGCCTAAGGTGTTTGCAACAGCGATCGAGGTAGGACCGTCTGCTGCACCAATGATGGCAATGGAAGCAGCATCCTTAGCTTCCGGGAAGAAGATGCTTGCCATAGACAGTGTAAAGAAGATACCAAACTGTGCTGCCGCACCGAAGAGCATCAGCTTCGGGTTTGAAAGCAGAGGGCCGAAATCGATCATCGCACCAATGCCGATGAACAGCAGCAACGGAAACAGCTCGTTGGCGATACCGGCATTGTACAGTTCCTGAATCGGGCCGACCAGTGCGGTAGAGCCGGGAATATTTACTAAAATTGTACCCAGGCCCATAGGCAGCAGCAGCGAAGGTTCCATTTCCTTTTTGATCGCCAGAAAGATCAGCAGACAGCCCAGCAGGATCATCACGATGTCCTGCCATTGAAAGCGCAGCAGGTTCTCGTAGAGAATTTCCATCGTATTCCTCCTTATCCGATGATGACCAGAGGATCACCGGAGGAGACGGAAGAGCCTTTTGCGGCAACGATCTGCGTAACAGTACCGGCCTTAGGAGCGGTAATGTCGTTTTCCATCTTCATTGCTTCCAGTACGCACAGCACATCGCCGGCGTTTACGGACTGACCCTGTGTAACATTGACTTTGATGATCGTACCGGGCATCGGTGCGGTAACAGCTTCACCGGCGCCGGTTACGGCGGGAGCGGCAGCCGGAGCGGCCGGAGCAGTGGGAGCGGCAGGGGCGGCTGCAACAGGGGCAGCCGGAGCGGCAGCAGGTGCTAAGGCCTCGTATTCATCGAGCAGCATGGCTTTGCCTGCCTCGACTTCAACCTCGTAAACGCGGTTGTTTAGGGTGATTTTATATTTCATATCAGTTGACCTCCTTGATGGAAATGAAGCGAAGCTCATTGAGCGGCTTGCCGAGCTTGTCGGCAACAATGGCCATCAGCATGGCAGCCGTTTTGGGCTCTACATTATAAAGCTTTACGCCACCGGCAGAGCCGGGCGCCTTGTCAGAAGCAGCAGGTGCAGACAAAATCGCTTGTTCCGGAGCAGCAGATGCGGCCTTTTTATCCGCAATTGCTTTGCGCAGAACAACAATGAGGACGATCAGGGCCAGTACGGCCACGAGTGCGATCGTGATGGCGTTGTTCTGCTGCTGCGTAAGCGCCAATATCATAATCGACTCCTCCTTATGCTTCTATGATCGAGTAAGCACACACGTTTTCTTCCTTGGCCTTGCGATCTTCCAGGAACTTCTCGGCAAGGTTGGGGAAGGCAATGTAGCTGAGCACATCTTCGTCAGATTTGGCCAGATCGCCCAACTTTTCACGTGTGGGTTCTACGATAGGAGCAAGCGTGTCGGCATAGCGGCCTTCGATGGGCTTCTCGTCGCCCAGGATCTTTTTCTGGATCTCTGCGTTGATGGGCGCAGGGGTTGTGCCGTATTCACCGCGACAGTATGCGGTGATTTCCTTGGAGACCTTTTTATAACGCTCGCCAACAAGCACGTTGGTAACAGCCTGAACACCAACCATCTGTGAGGTCGGAGTAACCAGCGGAGGATAGCCCATGTCTGCGCGGACCTTGGGGGTCTCGACCATAACTTCTTCCAAACGGTCCAGCGCATCCATCTGACGCAGCTGGCTCATCAGGTTCGACAGCATACCGCCTGGAATCTGATAGGTCAGGCACTGTGTATCTGTTGCAAGCGCCTTGGGGATCAGCGTGCCGTCGGCAATAAATTCATCACGAAGGCCCTTGAAATAGTCGGACATAATCTTGGTGGCGTTGTCGTTAAGTGCAACCTCGTAACCGAGCTGACGCAGTGCGTAGGCCATTGTTTCGGTAGCAGGCTGGCTTGTGCCGCCGGAGAAGGGAGAGATCGCGGTGTCGATAATATCTACACCGGCTTCCACAGCCTTTAGATAAGTCATAAATGCAAGGCCGGTGGTCGAGTGCGTATGCAGGTCGATCGGCAGATCTACGGCATCCTTAATTGCAGAGACCAGATCGTATGCTTCCTTCGGACCCATAATGCCGGCCATATCCTTAATACAAATGGTGGATGCGCCCATTTCCTTGAGCTCCTTGACCATCTGTACAAACTTCTCGTGTGTATGTACGGGAGAGGTGGTATAAGAAATCGTGCCGGAAGCGATCGCGCCTGCATTGACGGTTGCTTCCATAGCGACTTTCATATTCTTTACATCGTTGAGTGCGTCAAAGATGCGGATTACATCGATTCCGTTTTCAACGGCCTTTGCGACGAACAGCTTGACAAAATCATCCGGGTAGTGAGAATAGCCAAGAACGTTCTGACCACGCAGAAGCATTTGCAGCTTTGTATTGGGCATTTTTGCGCGGATCTTACGCAAACGCTCCCAGGGATCTTCGTTAAGATACCGCAGACAGACGTCAAAGGTAGCGCCGCCCCAACATTCGGCAGCGTAGTAACCGGCGCTGTCGATTGTTTCGAGCATGGGCTCAAACTTTTCGAAAGGCAGGCGTGTTGCGATGAGAGACTGGTTTGCGTCGCGCAGAACGGTCTCTACAAACTGAACTTTTTGTGCCATATTAAAAACCTCCAAAGGATAAAATAGACAGGGAAATCTGCTGCAGTTGCTGCGCGCAGAATAGGATTGCAGAGGTGCCGCTGCGGCACAAAACCCCAATTTCCACCAAATAAAATATATCATGAAAGAAAGAAAAAGTAAACAGGTTTTTCTTTTTAAGAAAATGCTGCAAAAAAGCGGCGTTAATATTGACATAGGTAATAAATTTTTGATAAGAAAGCAGGAAAACCTTTTGCAAATAGCATATTGATTTTTTTCTCGTTATCATGTATGATAAAATTGAAAAATATGGGATGCTGCAAGGGTGCGGGCATTTTATGCATCAGGTGGCATTACTTTATAAATGAAAGAGGTATAACCAATATGATCGATCTGAGCAAGTATGGCATTACCGGAACCACAGAGGTCGTTTACAACCCCTCTTACGAGGAGCTGTTTGTTGCAGAGACAGATTCTTCTCTGGAAGGCTTTGAAAAGGGTCAGGTTACCGAACTGGGTGCTGCCAATGTCATGACCGGTATTTACACGGGCCGTTCCCCCAAGGATAAGTTCATCGTAATGGATGAAAACTCCAAGGACACTGTCTGGTGGACTTCCGATGAATTCAAAAACGACAACAAGCCTGCTTCCCAGGAAGCATGGAAAGCTTGCAAGGAGTTGGCACTGAAGGAGCTGTCCAACAAGAAGCTGTACGTAATGGACGTGTTCTGCGGAACGAATGCTGATACCCGCATGGCAATCCGTTTCATTATGGAAGTGGCATGGCAGGCGCATTTCGTTAAGAATATGTTCATCGCTCCGACGGCAGAAGAGCTGAAAAACTTTGAGCCTGACTTTGTTTGCTATAATGCTTCCAAGGCAAAGGTAGAAAACTAT
>JAZNNK010000024.1:0-2191 GCA_045580205.1 Faecousia sp. | reverse complement strand
GTTTTGCGCAGCTCTGAGGTAACCAGTACGATCGTTTCTGCAATTATTGCATATCTGAAAGCAGCGCTTGCGCCTCGTATTACGCAGCATGGCGTCTTGGTGGAGGTCTACGGTGAGGGTTTGCTTTTGATCGGAGATAGCGGCATCGGTAAAAGTGAGGCTGCGGTAGAACTTTTAAAGCGAGGACACCGACTGATCGCGGATGATGCGGTGGAGATCCATAAGGTTACAAGTAACACTTTGATCGGAACAGCACCGGAGCTGATTCGTAATTATATAGAATTGCGCGGTATCGGCATTGTTAATGTGGCAAAACTGTTTGGTATGGGCGCAGTCAAGGCGGAGAATGAGATCAATGTTGTAATCAATATCGTGCCTTGGAATAAGCAAAGCGCGTATAACCGATTGGGCACAGAAGAGGAATATATGGAGATTCTGGGCGTGCAAGTGCCGATGAATACAATCCCGATTACGCCAGGCAGAAATCTGGCGGTGATCCTTGAGGTTGCGGCTATGAATAACCGTCAGCGTAAGATGGGATATAATCCTGCGTTGGAGTTTACACAGCAGCTTGACCGTCATCTGGAGCAAAATAATATAGCAGGCGGGAAGAACGAATGAAGGAACTTACCGTCGGTGTAAATGATGCAGGACAGAGATTGGACCGTTTTCTGGCAAAAGCTGTTCCGCTTTTGCCAGCCTCATTGGCGCAAAAATATATCCGAATTAAACGGATTAAATGTAACGGAGTACGTACGCAGCGTGATGCGCGCCTGCAGGAAGGCGATGTACTGCAGTTTTACATTAATGATGAATTTTTTAAAGAGCCCCGTGAAGAGAATGCATACCTTGCGGTGGCAGCTCCCAAGCTGAATATCGTTTATGAGGATGACAATATCCTGCTGGTGGATAAGAAGCCGGGTGTGGCGGTGCATCCACACGATGGCGCAGAGTATGGAAGAACACTTATCGACCATATTCAGGCATATCTTTATCAGAAACGCGAGTGGAATCCCCGGGGTGAAAATGCGTTTACACCTGCGCTTTGTAACAGAATAGACCGCAATACCGGAGGGATCGTCATTGCTGCAAAAACAGCAGAGGCGCTGCGGATCATGAATCAAAAAATCAAAGACAGAGAGATTGACAAGCGATATTTAGCGATTGTAGAGGGGATTCCTAAGCCTGCAGCCGGAACACTGAAGGGATATCTGTTTAAGGATGCTAAGAAAAACCGGGTGTTTGTTACAGATACTGCGCAAGCGGGAGCTAAAACATGTCAGACCAATTATGAGACGATAGCTGTTAAAAATGGTCTTTCGCTTGTTGAATGTGAATTGATTACAGGCAGAACACATCAGATTCGCGCGCAGTTTGCACATGCTGGACATCCTCTTTTGGGAGATGGCAAATATGGCAAGCTGAATAAGCGCTATGACCGAAAATATCAAGCACTTTATTCGTATAAGCTTATATTCCGCTTTACGACTGATGCAGGCGTGCTTGCGTATTTAAACGGGAAAAGCTTTACGGTGGGCGCCGTTGATTTCGCAGATGAGTATTTTCCGGGAATGTATCAATAAAAAATGAGACGACCAATCCGGCCGTCTCATTTTATAATACATCAGTAATTCTGCCTCCGCCGATTACAAGGTCATTATCGTATAGAACGACGGTCTGACCTTTTGTAATGGCACGTTGCGGCTCGTCAAATTCTACACGCGCAAAGCCGTCGGCTTCCGGGTAAACGGTGGCGGGTTGTTCTTTATGGCGGTATCGGATTTTTGCAGATACACGCATAGGCTTCTGTAACTCCGAAAAAGGAATCCAGTTCCAGCTGTCGGCACGAAGGCAGCGATAATAAAGCGCTTCATCAGCTCCGACTGTAACGGTGTTAGCAGACATATCCTTGTCGCAGACGTAAACAGGCTTTTCTGCTGCGTATCCGAGCCCTTTTCTCTGACCGATCGTGTAGCAGATCGCACCGTTATGCTGTCCGACGATATTTCCGTCAGTATCAAGCAGATTTCCGCAGGGATATTGCTTGCCTGTGTATCGTTTTATAAAATCAATATAATTGCCGTCAGGGATAAAGCAGATGTCTTGGCTGTCTTTTCTTTTAGCGTTTATAAAGCCCATTTTGTCGGCAATCTGGCGGACCTGATCTTTTGTCAGATCACCAAGAGGGAAG
>JAZNNK010000023.1:0-14080 GCA_045580205.1 Faecousia sp. | reverse complement strand
GGTACCGTAGAATTTGAACTTTCCAAGATCAGCAACGCCATGATCAAGGCGTTTGAGGCGCAGGACAGAAAATATCATCCCAGCGTGATCAACATGCTGGCGCTGCAGGTCAGTGCAGACTTTGAGCCGAAGATCGTCGATGATGTCATATCCGTTGAGGATATCCAGGACAGTGTCGAGCGCGTGCTTTCCGAGGCCGGCTACACAGATGTCGCAAAGGCATATATTCTGTACCGCAAGCAGCGCGAGAAGATCCGCAATGTAAACTCCGCACTGCTCAACTATAAGGACCTGGTCGACAGCTATCTGAAGATCAGCGACTGGCGTGTTAAGGAAAACTCCACCGTTACCTATTCGGTCGGCGGCTTGATCCTGAGTAACTCCGGTGCGATTACCGCGAACTACTGGCTCAGCGAGATCTACGACGACGAGATCGCAGAAGCACACCGCAGCGCAGCGCTGCACCTGCACGATCTGTCCATGCTGACCGGCTACTGTGCAGGCTGGAGCTTAAAGCAGTTGATCCAGGAGGGTCTTGGCGGCGTTATGGGTAAGATTACATCTTCTCCTGCCAGCCATTTGTCCACATTGTGCAACCAGATGGTCAACTTCCTTGGCATTATGCAGAACGAGTGGGCAGGCGCACAGGCGTTCTCCTCCTTTGACACATACCTTGCACCGTTTGTCAAGGTTGACAACTTGTCCCAGAAGGAAGTCAAGCAGTGTGTTCAGTCTTTCATTTACGGTGTAAACACACCCTCCCGTTGGGGCACACAGGCACCTTTCTCCAATATTACACTTGACTGGACTGTTCCGAATGACCTGAAGGATCTGCCCGCGATCGTCGGCGGTAAGGAAATGGACTTTACCTATGGCGACTGCAAGAAGGAAATGGATATGGTCAATCGCGCCTTTATCGAGATCATGATCGAAGGCGACGCAAACGGACGCGGCTTCCAGTATCCGATCCCCACCTATTCGATCACCAGAGATTTCGACTGGAGCGAGACTGAGAATAACAAGCTCCTGTTTGAGATGACCGCCAAGTACGGCACACCGTACTTCTCCAACTACATCAACTCCGACATGGAGCCCTCCGATGTTCGTTCGATGTGCTGCCGTCTGCGTCTGGACCTGCGTGAGCTGCGCAAGAAGTCCGGCGGCTTCTTTGGCTCCGGTGAATCCACCGGCTCGATCGGTGTTGTTACGATCAACCTGCCCCGCATTGCTTATCTGGCAGAGGATGAGGCAGACTTCTATGCCCGTCTGGACAAGCTGATGGATATTGCGGCGCGCAGTCTGAAGACAAAGCGTACCGTTATTACACAGCCTATGGAAAACGGTCTGTATCCTTATACCAAGCGCTACCTTGGCACCTTTGCAAACCACTTCTCCACCATCGGTCTGATCGGCATGAACGAGGTTGGCCTCAATGCAAAGTGGCTCAGAGCAGATCTGACCAACGAAAAGACACAGATCTTTGCCCGCGAGGTGCTCGATCATATGCGTGAAAGACTCAGCGATTATCAGGAAGCTTACGGCGATCTGTATAACCTCGAGGCTACACCTGCTGAGTCCACCACCTACCGCTTTGCCAAGCATGATAAGGAGAAGTATCCCGATATCATCACAGCAAACGAAAACGGCACACCTTACTACACCAACTCGTCTCATCTGCCTGTTGGCTATACCGAGGACATCTTCACTGCGCTGGAGATCCAGGATGAGCTGCAGACACGCTACACCTCCGGTACTGTCTTCCATGCATTCTTAGGCGAGAAGCTGCCCGACTGGAAGGCTGCGGCTGCGCTGGTGCGTAAGATCGCGGAAAATCATAAGCTGCCGTATTACACGATGTCCCCGACATATTCTGTCTGTGCAGATCACGGTTATCTGACCGGCGAGCAGTACACCTGCCCGCACTGCGGCAAGAAGACAGAGGTCTACAGCCGTATCACCGGTTATTACCGTCCGGTCCAGAACTGGAACGACGGCAAGACACAGGAATATAAGGACCGCAAGGTTTATAATATCGGCACATCGGTTCTGAAAAAGAACGTTGAGCAGGCACCTGCAGCAGAGCAGGAGACTGTACAGCCGGCTGCAGAGATCAAGGGTAAAGCGATCCTGATCTCCCGCGTAACTTGTCCGAATTGCCGTGTGGCAGAGGGGCTGCTGACGAAGGCCGGTATTGCGTACGAAAAGAAGATTGCAGAGGAAAATCTCGATCTGTGCCGTGAATATGGCATTAAGGGCGCACCGACACTGGTGATCACCGACGGTGAGAACCATGCAAATTATTACAGCGTTCCCGAGATCAAGAAGTATCTGGCTTCCCTGTAAAAACACAAGAGGGTCGGGTGATTGCCCGACCCTTTCGTATGAGGAGGATCATATGTACGATATAGTGATTGTCGGCGGAGGTCCGGCAGGACTGACAGCCGCCGTATATGCCCTGCGGGCAGGAAAGACGGTTCTTGTTATTGAGAAAAACAGTTTTGGCGGTCAGATCGCATTTTCGCCGAAGGTGGAGAATATTCCCGGTTTCCAGCAGATTGGCGGAGCCGCTTTTGCGGATCTGCTTGTGGAGCAGGCAATGGCGCTGGGCGCGGAAATGGAGCTGGAAAAGGTGATCGGCATCGATAAGACGGGGGATGTCTTCTGCGTTACTACAGAGGAAGGAAGCCGGTTTGAGGCAAAGGCGGTCATTCTGGCTGTCGGCGTGAAGCATCGCACGCTTGGACTTGCGGGCGAGGCAGAGCTGATCGGTAACGGAATATCATTCTGTGCGGTTTGTGACGGCGCGTTTTATACCGGTCAGGAGGTAGCAATGATCGGCGGTGGCAACTCTGCACTGCAGGAGGCACTGCTTCTGTCGGAGGTCTGTACGAAGGTTACGGTTGTGCAGAATTTGGCAGATTTTACCGGTGAGAGAAAGCTTGTGCAGGCGCTTATGCAGAAGGAAAATGTGGAGGCGCTGTTTAATACGGTCGTGGCGGAATATGTTACGGAAAACGGCTCGCTGAAGGGTCTGGTGCTTCGCAATGAGCAGACCGGCGAGCAAACAAGGATTAATGTTGACGGCGTATTCCTCGCGGTTGGACTGATTCCGGAAAACGATGCCTTTGCGCATATGACACAGCTGAATCAGTGGGGCTATTTTGACTCCGGTGAGGATTGCAGCACAAAAACACCCGGTCTGTTTACGGCCGGCGATTGCCGCAGCAAGACGATCCGTCAGGTCGTAACGGCGGCGTCGGACGGCGCGATCGCGGCAATGCATGCGTGCCGTTATTTAGACTGAAAAGCATATAAAATACGGCAGCCGACATATTCGTCGGCTGCCGTTTGCTGTTTATTCGGTTCGCAGGGCAATTACGGGGTCTTTTTTTGCGGCGCTTCGCGATGGGATAATGCCGGCAAAGACAGTCAGCAGCATGCTGATGGCGACTAAGATCACGGCAACACTGACCGGCAGGTAGGCGCTCAGCGCAGAAATTCCGGTCAGACCTTGAATAATGGCGTTGACGGGAATACAAAGCAGCCAGGTAACGCATACACCAAGCAGACCTGAGGTAAACCCAATAATGACGGTTTCGGCGTTAAACATGCTCGAGACGTTCCGTTTCGAGGCACCGATGGCTCGCAGAATGCCGATCTCCTTTGTGCGCTCCTGTACGGAAATCAGGGTGATCACACCGATCATGATGGAGGATACAATAAGCGAAATCGCAACAAACGCGATCAGAACATAGGTGATGGCGTTAATAATGGATGTTACAGAGCTCATCATAAGACCTACATAATCGGTGTACTTGATTTTCTCAAGCTCCTCGCGTGATTCGTTGTAGGCGGCGATCATATCTTCGACGATATCCTTGTTTTCGAAGGAGGAGGCAAAGAGGTTGATCGAGGCGGGATCGTTTAAGTCTACATAGCCCAGCGTGATCAGGTTTTCTTCGTAGGAGGAGTCGGAGAACGTCAGGATCTGCTCGTAATAAACGGCGCACTGCTCGGCCGTAAAGTTTTCGACAGCCGCATCGAGCATTGCGGCAAGGCGGTTGGTGCCGAGCGGGAGAAGCTGCTGTGATACGCCTTGTGCATACTGCATTTTAAACGATTCAGCGGCAAATTGCGAGAAAAGCTCTGTCATCTCCGCATCGGTCATTGCCGCGATATACTTTTGGATTTCTTCGGTGCTGACAGTCATCTGCGACTGCAGTGCCTGCATAATGGCGCTCTCCATTTCCGGGCGCGTCATTGCGCCGACAGACTGTGCGACGGCATCGTCGATCTGCTTTTGCGAGGGGATGCTCATAATGCTTACATACGTTTTTGCCTTGCCGTCGCGGTCAAGCTGTCCGATATAGTGCAGGACCTCCTGCTGTTTTTGCGCATCGGTCAGGCTGCCGGTGTTCTCACGGAAGGGAAGACCTGTGAAGATGTCGGTTGCCGTATCGCGAAGCTGTGCCTGCACAGCGGCAGAATCTTCTGCATTTTCAATAATATATTCCGTCAGCGCCTTTGTATAGCCGATCGTGCCGCTGAGCATACTGGCGACGGCATCCTCCTTGGGACGGATGATGCCGCTTACCTTAAGAGACAGCGCACCGTCATAGAGGTATTTTAGTCCTGCCTGGGTGCTGCGAAGATCGGTATAAAGACCGGAGTTTTCGTCGAGGGTATAGCAATCGGAGCTTAAGATGACACGAAACGGCATGCTGCAGATCTGTTCGTAGCTCCAGGATTGCGGCTGTACGGTGATCTCCGTTTTGTTGATCGCAGCATCGGCAAGCGCATCGATATATTCACGGGAGTTAAGACCCAGCGCATACAGGGTCATATCGTCGATTTCGTTGTTTTCGTTAAGAACGACGACGACCTCATCATATGAATTGGGCCACGAGCCGTAGATGACATCGTACTGCTTCTGAAGGATCGGGTTGATCAGGCGGCCGTTATCACCTGAGAGGATCTCCTGCCACAAAACGGACGAGCCGCCCATAGGGGACATCATCGTCATGGATTCCGGAGAAAAACCGAAGGTTTCACTCATGTTGAGCATCGAGGACATATCCATGCCGAAGTATTCAAGCAGCAGATCCTGCATCAGCGACTGGGTATCGGAGTGGATGATCGTGCCGTCGACACTTTTTGTGTAGACAAGAAGCGGCGCATCATACGTGTATTGAATGCCGGTGATAGCCTGTGCAAGCGCGGGATCTTCCTTTACCGCGTTCTCCAGGTATATCTTGAAGGCGGCTAAATCGTTATCGGTGGATTCGATCGTGTTGAGCGCCTTGATCAGCTCATATACAGCAGCCTTCTGATAGACAGCGTCGTTTTCGTGCTTCTCACCGGAGACGGCGTTGCCGATAAAGGTCTGCATCAGGGTGCTCATATCCATATGGTGGGATTCAAGTGTCAGAGGGTAGGAGGAAAGTGTGTCCTCCTGCACCAGATTAATATAGGTGGTCATACCCTGTGATACGGCAAAGATCAGCGCGATGCCGATAATGCCGATCGAGCCGGCAAAGGAGGTCAGCACCGTGCGGCCTTTTTTGCTGATGAGATTTTTCAGAGAAAGACCAAATGCGGTGGAGAAGCGCATCGCAGGCTTTTTTTCTTTTTTCGAAGCGGTGTTCTGCCGGCGGGCTTCTGCGCAAAGCTGCGCACGTTCTTCGTCTGTCAGAGGCGCCGTGTCGTCGGTAATTTTTCCGTCAAGCATGCGGATGATGCGGCTGGAGTATTGCTCCGCAAGCTCGGGGTTGTGCGTAACCATGATGACAAGGCGGTCCTGCGCGATTTTTTTGAGGATATCCATTACCTGCACACTTGTCTGTGTATCCAGCGCGCCGGTCGGTTCGTCCGCTAAAATAATGTCCGGATTGTTGACCAGCGCACGCGCAATCGCAACGCGCTGCATCTGGCCGCCGGAGAGCTGATTGGGCTTCTTTTTCAGCTGATCGCCGAGACCGACATCCTCCAATGCCTTTACCGCGCGTTTTTTGCGTTCGGTCTTGGATACACCCGAGAGAGTCAGCGCCAGCTCGACATTTTGCAGGACACTCTGGTGGGGGATCAGATTGTAGCTCTGAAACACAAAGCCGATGGAGTGGTTGCGGTAGGCGTCCCAGTCGCGGTCGCGGAAGTCCTTTGTAGAGCGGCCGTTAATGATCAGGTCGCCTTGCGTATACTGGTCAAGTCCGCCGATAATATTGAGCATCGTCGTCTTTCCGCAGCCGGAAGGGCCGAGAATGGAGACAAAATCGTTTTTCCGGAATTCCAGATCAATACCTCGCAGAGCATGGACCGTGCCATCGCCGGCGGGATAGTCTTTATAAATTGCTTTCAGTTGCAGCATAAATTGGCAATCCTTTCCGAGTATATTGACTAAATTATAGAAGACAGAAAAGAAGTTATCAAGAAAAAGAAGTAAAGATTTTGTAAACAATTCTTTTGTTTTGCAAATACGACAAAAAATACGGCTGCGGAAATTGACCGCAGCCGCAAAAAGGCGGAAATATTTATACTTTTCCTAAAAGTTTTGCGGCAGTACCGTAAAACAGCGCCTCTGTATCTGCACGCGAGAGGTCGGCAAGTGCGCAGGCCTGCCGGACGGCCATCAGATTTTCGATGGCGATCAGCCAGCCGGGCATACCGAAGCGCGCAAGGTCGTTTTCGTTTATCCAGTAAAAACCGTCGGCTAAAGAGATCGGCTTTCCGCGCAGTGTGCAGATCGGGAAATCACTGCCCCACATACACCGGCTGACACCGGCTTTCTTGAGGATCTGCGCCATAGCCGGGGATTCGCAAATGGCAGAAAAATCAAACAGGACATTATCCAGATGCAGAATTTTGTCAATGCTTTCGATTGCAGTCCACGCGGCAAAGCTGCGTGCAGCATGCGCAAGGATCAGCTTTGCGTCGGGATATTTTTTTGCCATACGGCATATGAAGGATACGTTTTCTTCGTCTGCAAGCGACTTACTGCGCACTAAGTGCAAGGTGATATACATCTGACGGTCGTTTGCGATCTGCCAGGCGCTCTCAGGCAGAAATTCGCCTGGCGTGCAGTTGGCGGCATTCTTGGCGTTTGAAAATAAGTGATAGCACTTAAGACCCCGGATAGTCGGATGGGTCAGGCGCTTTTCGATTGATTCCGGCGTTTCGTCCGGCAGCACGAGAAGCTCGCCGACATTCCCATCATCCAGAGCAAGCTGCTGCAGCAAAAACCGGTCGCTTGCCTGCAGCGCGCCGTTTTGGCGGTCGGCAACAAGCGGGTCCACATACGGGATCATATTCAGCCGAAGCGTTTGCGGACGATTCAGAAGAGGCTGCATCAGGCTGCAGTATTCCTGCAAGCCGGCAGACGGCGCACCGTAAGAGGCGGCAAGGGGCGCAAAGCTATCGTGATAGATATGCGCATGCGCGTCAAAGATCTTCTCCGGAAGAAAATCTGCAAGCGCACAGATCGCTTCCCGGTCGTGTACGGTATACGCATCCGGTGAAAAGGCTGTGGAGGTATTTAACACATGCATACCACCTTTCTAAGGAGGAGTTATTACTGCCCGGCCAGCCGTCGTATAATGTTCCGATTCTGCCAAGACCGGGAAACAGAGAGTATAATCGCAGGGTGTCTTTATATATCTATTAATAAAATATCATAACAGAATCGGTTTTTGCAAGGAGAATTTGTATAATGAACAAAGCTTTGCAGGAATAACCGCACAGATGGTTCTGTTATGCGATGCCTGCGCTGCAAGAAGCATCAGGAAAGGCTGTTAAAAATGGCCCTGCGCAGAGGCAGGGCCATACATATTAGCAACCGAAGCCGCAAATCTGACTGAGAATCTGCCAGATGGAGCTGCAACCGGTGTTGCAGTTACTATTACAAGTGAAGAAAAACATCTTGCCGACCTCCTTTTCAGTATTTGTCTCGCGAAGACATGTTGTATTGTAACTGCTTAACAGTATGATATCAAGCTGTAAGTTTTTCCAGTTAAACGGCTGCGTTGCACACCGACCGCTGCCACTCGCTCGGATCGCTTCTCTTGCCACCGGCAGCGCTCCCCTCACTCCCCGGACTCTCATCTCCGGTTCGAGTCCTCTCAACTACAAAAAATAATGGGAACAGTAAATGTGTCATTTACTGTTCCCATTATTGGTGCCGGTAACCGGACTCGAACCGGTACGCTTTTTACGGCGAGGGATTTTAAGTCCCTTGTGTCTACCTATTCCACCATACCGGCGGCTTAATCATAGTAGCATATTTTGAAGGCATCGTCAAGGCATAGAAGGCAGCAATTTTTCATTTTATGGGGACTTGTTAAACGAAGAATTTTGGTGTACAATACAGAAAAGATGAAAAGGAGGGATCTGCTTGGCACTCGATCCGGAAGAATTTAAAATGCGGCGTCAGAAGCGTCAGCAGGACAGGCGCGCGCAACACAATCGTACGCTCGTCAAGCTGATCCTTGCTGTATTGGCTTTGATTCTTGTCGGCGCGCTGATCTTTATTGTGGTGTCGAACGGCTCGGAGCCCCAAAACACAGAGTCTTCTTCCAATACCTCTGTCAGCCAGGAGACGGGAAATGACGAAGATACCGTCATTCATTTTGTGGCGACCGGCGATCTGAATATTACGGACGCGGTGGTTTCCTCCGGTGGCGCTACCTATGATTATACGCAGACATTTTTGGATGTTTCGCATATACTTGCCGATGCGGATCTTACAGCGGTCAATTTAGAAGGCAATTTTTATGGCAGTCCGTATGGGACGGACACAGCCTCTGCGCCCGAGTCGCTGGCAAAGGCGCTCCGCGTTTCCGGTGTCGATATCGTACAGCTTGCCAACTCTTATTCGATCGCGCACGGTCTTTCAGGCCTTTCGGCAACGATCGAGGGCGTAAAAAAAGCAGGCATGGAGCCGCTCGGTGTATATGCTACGCAGAAACAGGCGCAGGCATCGAAGGGTTATACGATCTGTCAGGTACAGGGGATCAAGATCGCCTTTGTGGCGTTTACCAAGGGCATGAACGGTCTTGCGCTTCCTGCAGGCAGTGAAAAATGCGTCAATGTGCTTTATACGGATTATCAGAGCACATATCAGAAGGTCAACACACAGGGCATTACGCAGGTTCTTAACAATGTCGCAAAGGAAGAGCCGGATATTACGATCGCGATGCTGCACTGGGGCAGTGAATTTAACGATACGATCAGCGTCAGCCAGAAGGAAATCTGCGCGCTGATGCTGGATAACGGCGTCGATGCGATTATAGGAACGCACCCGCATTATGTACAGAAGATCGATTTTGATGCGCAGACGGGCTCGTTTGTTGCGTATTCGCTCGGTGATTTTATCAGCGATGCGCAAAGGGCGGGAACGGAATACTCGATTCTGCTGGATCTGGAGATCACGAAGAGTCAGGCTACGGGAAAGACACAGGTTACCGATTATAGCTATACACCGATCTTTACCGCTGCAGAAGAAAATAAGCCTTTGCGTGTTCTGCGTATTCACGAGGCGATCGCGGCGTACGAATCCGGATATATTGACCGGGTCAGTCAGAAAAATTATGAGGCGATGAAATATGCGCTTACCCGTATTGAAGCACGCGTTGCGGGCAAGTAATGCTGATTGCGAGGAAATTATATGAGAATGAGAAAAATGCGCAACCTCGTCCCGCGAATGGACAGGTGCGCCGATTACCGGATCGCTGAGCCGGCCGCGCGCAAGGGCGCCTGGCGCAGCTTAAAGCCGGACTGTACTGCCTTATGGGTGGAGGTCGGCTGCGGCAAGGGGAAATTTACCGTTGAGACGGCACAGGCTAACCCCGATGTACTCATGATCGCTGTTGAGCGCTGCCGTGAGGCGATGGTCGTTGCGATGGAAAAAGCGCGGGCGATGGAGCTTACGAATGTGTTTTTTATCGACATGGATGTGGCCGAGATCGAAAGTGTTTTTGCGCCGCAGGAGATCGATCGGCTGTTTATCAATTTTCCGGATCCCTGGCCGAGAAAGAAGAATGCAAAGCGCAGGCTGACGCACAGAAGCTTTCTGGATCGGTATTGCCGTGTTGTGCGGCAAGGGTGCGAGATCCATTTTAAGACGGACAATGCGCCGCTGTTTGCTTTTTCGGTGGAGGAATTTGCTGCATGCGGTCTTACAGTAAAAAATCTGACGCAGAACCTGCATGAAAACGGGGTTGTGGGTATCATGACCGGCTACGAAGAGAAATTCCACGCGCTTGGCACACCGATCAATCGCTGTGAGATCGTGTGCAAGCCGTTTGTACTTCCCCCGGAGGAGAAAAAGAAAGCGCCGGAGGACGAGGCATGACGACGTATCAGGCTGGAAGCTGTGATGTAGCGGTCATCGGTGCGGGACATGCCGGTATAGAGGCGGCGCTGGCCAGCGCCCGGTTGGGGCTTGATACGATCCTGTTTACCATCAATTTAGATGCTGTCGGCAATATGCCCTGCAATCCTGCGATCGGCGGAACAGGCAAGGGCCATCTTGTGCGTGAGCTTGATGCGCTGGGCGGTCAGATGGCGATGGCGGCAGATGCGGCGTGTATTCAGTACCGTATGCTCAATAAGGGCAAAGGCCCTGCTGTACATTCCCTGCGCGCACAGGCTGACCGCAGAAAATATCAGCAGGTGATGAAGCAGGTGCTTGAGCAGCAGGAAAGGCTGCAGCTTAAGCAGGCTGAGGTAACGCATATTTTGACCGAAAACGGGGCAGTTACGGGCGTGCAGACGCAGCTTGGCGCGCAGTATGCGGCCAAAGCGGTGATCATTGCCACCGGAACATATCTTGACAGCACTGTCATTACCGGTGAATCGGTCGTTTCATCGGGTCCGGACGGTATGCATGCATCTTTGGGCCTTGCGGATAATTTACGGCAGTTGGGTCTTTCTCTGCGCCGGTTTAAGACCGGTACGCCGCCGAGGATCAATCGCAGGAGCTGCGATTTTTCTAAGATGGAGCTGCAGCCAGGTGATGATATACCGGAGCCGTTCTCATTCCGTACGGAGCATACATTAAATAATCAAGCAGTGTGCTATCTGACATATACCAACGAAAAGACGCATCAGATTATTCGGGATAACCTGCATCGCAGTCCGATGTACGACGGCACGATCTCCGGTGTCGGACCACGTTACTGTCCGAGTATTGAGACGAAGATCGTGCGGTTTGCCGATAAAGAGCGGCATCAGCTTTTTATCGAGCCGTGCGGAACGGACACCGAGGAGATGTATATTCAAGGCTTCTCGTCCAGCCTGCCGGAGGATGTGCAGCTGCAAATGCTTCACACGATCCCGGGTCTGGAAAAGGCAGAGATGATGCGCCCTGCGTATGCCATTGAGTATGAGTGTATCGATCCGACCGGTCTGCATCCTACATTGGAGACGAAGCAGATATCCGGACTGTATGGCGCGGGACAGTTTAACGGCTCTTCCGGATATGAGGAGGCGGCCGTACAGGGCCTTGTGGCGGGAATCAATGCCGCGCTGAAGATATTGGGCAGAGAGCCTCTGATCCTTACGCGTGATACAAGCTATATCGGAACGCTTATCGATGATCTTGTAACGAAGGGCACGCAGGAGCCGTACCGCATTATGACAAGCCGGTCGGAATACCGCCTGCTGCACCGGCAGGATAATGCCGATCAGCGCCTGACGGCGATCGGCGCGGCGGTGGGGCTTGTCAGCCAGGAGCGGTGCAAGGCGGTGGAAGAAAAGTATGAGGCCGTTCGCCGTGAGATCAGCCGCCTCGAGTCAAAGGGTGTTGCTGCCGACACAGCGCTTAACGAAATGCTGTGTAAAAGAGGCTCCGCGCCCGTATCAAATTCCGCGCGTCTTGCAGATCTTCTTCGCAGGCCGCAGGTAACATATGACGATATCGCACCGTTTGATCCGGAGCGTCCGGTTCTGCCGCAGGCAGTTACCGAGGAGGTCGAGATCCAGATCAAATATGCCGGCTATCTTGCAAGGCAGTGTAAGCAGGTCGAGGAATTTAAGAAGGAGGAAAGCCGCTTGCTGCCTCCGGGTATAGATTACTATTCGATCGCCGGTCTGCGCGCGGAAGCGCAGGAGAAGCTTGCAAAGATCCGTCCGCTATCGATCGGTCAGGCAGGACGCATTTCCGGTGTCAGCCCTGCAGATATTGCGGTGCTGCTGATCTATCTGGAGCAAGTCCGAAACGATTAAATATCATGACCGCACGCAGTGATTGGACTGCGTGCGGTTTGTGCGTTTTCCGGCAATAGGAAAATTTCTCCATTTTTTCCTTGACAAAATAAAACAGACATGATATAATCCGTAACCGGTTTGTAACTAATTGGATACCTATCTGTAATTTTGAAAGGATATGTATATATGACTGGTTTCGGCAAAGCGGCAAGACGGCTCGTTTGCATCTTGCTGTGTGTTATCTGCATTGCCTCCCAGACATTGCCTGCGGCGGCAAACAATATGGAAATAACAGAACCCGAAGTAACTGGTTCACATACTACGGTTTGCGCTGTCCGTTACCGTGCGGGCAGTCAGTATAATGTGATCGGCTATTTTGAAGACGGCACGACGGTCAACATCATCTCTGAGGGCGATGAGTATTATAAGGTCGATTGCTACGATATGTATGGCTATATCCATAAGGAACAGCTTGCAATCCGTGAAGACGGGAAATATTATGTAAACTGCAATCCGGAGTCCGAAGAGACTAAGCAGATGGCTTATACCGATTACGCGGAAGCGATTCGTATGCGTCATTCGCTCATTGCAACTGCAAAGAGACATTTAGGCACACCGTATGTTTACGGCGGTGCCCGTCCGGGCGCATTTGATTGCTCGGGTCTTACAATGTATCTTTACGGCAAGCAGGGGATCACGCTTAACCGTCGGGCAAGCCTGCAGCTTCAGAACGGCATTATCGTCTCCCGTGAGGGTCTGATGCCCGGTGATCTTGTGTTCTTCCATGAGACGCCTTGGGATGGATATGAGGCATCCCATGTGGGTATTTATATCGGCGACGGCATGATCATTCATTCGGGAAAACGCGGCGTCAGCCTTGATAGCCTCGATGCGTATTGGTTCCGCGATTATTACATAGGCGCGCGTCGTGTCATCAATACCGATAACACACAGCTTCGCGAGAGCATCACGCAGAATCTTCTGCAAAATACAAGCAATCAATATACGGCAAGTGGCCGTACACTTCGATAAAAAGATCGAGCCAATGCACGGAAAGTGCGTTGGCTTGATTTTTTAGTTTTCCATCTGCTTCCCCAAAAAGCCTGCCACTGTCTGCACGAGCTTTTGATCAGCTTCCTGCAAGGGCGCGGTGTTTTCATCCATCAAAAGCATTACACAGCCCATCAGATCACCCTGTGTCAAAATCGGTGAAGCGACGCCAAGATGATATTTGTCGGAGCTTTCTGTGGCGCGCAGCATCGTGTCGCCGGCAACATAGCGGTAATTTTTCCGCTGCTCCATCAGCTTGTCCAGCTCACGGGAATTGGGCTTGTCGATCAGCTCGCGCTTGGGTGCGCCCGAAAGGGCAATAATCGAATCGCGGTCAGAAACGGCCGCAATGCAGCCGGTATTTGCACCGATGGATTCGCAGATCTGCACGGCAAATTCCTGCAGATCACCCATCGGGGAATATTTGCGGAAGATCACACCGCCATCCTTTTCGGTATAGATCTCTAAGGGGTCGCCCTCACGGATTTTGAGGGTACGACGGATTTCTTTGGGAATGACGATTCTCCCCAAATCGTCCACTCTTCTGACAATGCCAGTAGCCTTCATAATATATCTTTCTCCTTTTACGATACTTGCGGCACTACCAAAAACCGTGTCATTCTGAGCGTGCGTAGCGAGTCGAAGAATCCGCATTCTCAAAGAGAACGGATCCTTCGGCTCCGTTTCACTCCGCTCAGGATGACAGAGGTAGCTGATAGCCCCTACAATAATTTTACAAATTACGCTGTTAGTATCTGTAAACGGGCGGAGATTATACCGCAGGATTTATATTTCGCTTTTAACAAGTGCAACAAAATGAACAAACTATGAA